>NZ_JBLNNG010000006.1:0-54045 GCF_047785185.1 Mycoplasma sp. 4079
CTCTAGCAGCGATAAATGTAAGTGTTAGTGCTCCTGCAGTTCTAATTAATATTTCTTGAGTTTTTGCAGACACATTTTTACGCTTAATTGCTTCGTGTATTTGTCTTTTGAAGATTCAAATAACAAAAATAATCAACATAGCAATAACTCAAGATAATCTAAGACCTAAATTAGTTTGAGCTAGCATTGTCTCTGATATTTCACCACCAC
Organism: Mycoplasma sp. 4079; assembly: GCF_047785185.1. Taxonomy (NCBI): domain Bacteria; kingdom Bacillati; phylum Mycoplasmatota; class Mollicutes; order Mycoplasmatales; family Mycoplasmataceae; genus Mycoplasma; species Mycoplasma sp. 4079. Next base: position 211 of record NZ_JBLNNG010000006.1, read on the forward strand.
CGGTTCAAGATCAGAAACCAGGTTTTAAGAAAAAATATTTTTCTTCAAAGTTCATAATGCTCCTTTAAGGGTTTATAAATTATCTAACAATTATAATTGTTTATATATAAAAGTGAAATTTTATTATTAAGTTATTTAATTTATTAAATAAACTAAATTACCTTGTTACTAGGTGAAAAAGAAAACCCAAACTACATAAAGTAATTTGAGTTAGATGTATAAATGAAACAATAATTATTTACTGTTCATTTTTTCAAGTCTTTTGTTGAATCTGTCGATTCTACCTGTCGCTTTAACTTGTGCTCTTGACCCTGTGTAAACTGGGTGGCATCCTGAACATACGTCTACTGTAAAGTTTGGTTTAACTGATTTGAATTGGAACACTTTGTGGCAAGTTGAACAAGTAACGTTTACTTCGTGGTATGGTAAGTGAATATCTTTTTTCATAAATAAAACTCCTAATATTCCTAATTACTATTTTGAGTAGAACTCAACGATTAAAGCATCCTTAATTTCTGCGTGAATTTCGTTACGTTCTGGTAAACGGTCTAATTTAACTGAAAAGTCTTTTCTTGTCATTCAAGCTGAAGCAGCTTTTTGTTCCATAGCTTCAAGAATTTGTTTGTTGTCTCTTGATTTTTCTTTAAGAGTAATTTCTGAACCTAATGAGATTGACATAGAAGGAATGTTTGCTTTTTTACCATCAACAACAAAGTGTCCGTGGTTAACAAGTTGACGAGCTTGTCTTCTTGTTGTAGCAAATCCTGCTCTATAAACTAAGTTGTCTAAACGAACTTCTAATAATTGAAGTAAGTTTGTCCCTGTAATCCCTTTAGCTTTAACAGCTTTTTCAAAAACTCTTCTTAATTGTTTTTCATTTAAACCAAATAAGTGTTTAACTTTTTGTTTTTCGTATAAGTGTAATCCGTATTCAGATAATTTAACACGTTTGTTTCCGTGTTGTCCTGGAGCATAAGTTCTCTTTTTACCTTTAGCGAATTCTTTACCTGATTCTAAGATAGAGAATCCTAAACGACGTGACTTTTTAAATACAGGTCCTGTGTATCTTGACATAGTATTTTTACCTCTTTCTGCATAACTTAGAGGGTTTATTTCTAACTAGTTAAATTTAACTTAATGCTTTGGATTAAATCAGCTAATCTACTTGCAATGTTATAGTCATGTTAAATTTATTTAAAAGTCATAATAAACTGCTGTTTTATGCTTATTTATTCTATCATTATTTTATAAATAATGAATTATTATTTAGCTCTATATAACCTATTTAAAAAGATTTTTTATTTTGCTTCTTTTCGCTTAATTTATTAATTAATTTTGTTTGATTAATTCAGCTATTTGCATTTGTAAAATCAATCAACAAAATGAATATACATTATTTAAAAAACAATATAATTAATAAATAACTTTATTAATTAGTTAAGGAGTGTTATGAAACAAAAATTATTAAGTGGAATAAAACCAACTGGTGATTTAACATTAGGTAATTACATTGGTGCAATTAGAAACTTTGTGCAAATGCAAAATGATTATGAATCATACATTTTTGTAGCTGACTTACACGCACTTACAACCGGAAGTGTCGATCCAGCTGAACTTAAAAAAGCAAGAAAAACCATTGTTGCACTTTATTTAGCTTGTGGACTTAATCCAGAAAATGTAACAATTTTCTATCAATCACAAGTTAGTGCGCACGGAATGATGAATTGACTTTGTACATCAGAAACGACAATTGGTGAATTGCAAAGAATGACCCAATTCAAAGATAAGTCACAACAAATTAAACAAGCTAACGGGACTTCTAAAATACCTACTGGTCTTTTAATGTATCCAGTACTAATGGCTGCTGATATTCTTTTATACAACCCTGATGTAGTTCCTATTGGAGAAGATCAAACTCAGCACCTTGAATTAACCAGAAACATTGCTGAAAGATTTAATTCAAAATACAATGCTAACTTCACAATTCCTAACGGAGTTGTTCCTAAAGTTGGAGCAAGAATTAAATCACTTACTGATCCCACTGCTAAAATGTCAAAAAGCGAACATGGTGCCAAATCAACCATTTACTTACTTGAAGACCCACAGCAAGCTTACAACAAGATTATGAAAGCAGTTACTGACTCAGAAGGTAAAGTATATATTTCAAATGATAAACCTGGTATCTTAAACTTACTTAATATCTATGCTTCATTAAACAACATAACACTTGAACAAGCAGAAGAATTATTTAAAGATAAAAACTATAAAGAATTTAAAGAAGCAGTTGCTACATCAGTTAAAAATCTTTTAATTGATATTCAATCAAAATACAATGCAGCTTTAAAAGAAGTTGACAAAATAACTGATGAAGGCGCAATTAGAGCTTCTAAAATCGCAGATTATAATTTAAACAAGTTAATGAAAAAAATGGGGCTCTATTCCTCATTGACAAAACCCAAAAATGATAAATAAGAGGTAAATTAATATGAAAGCTAATAAAAAACTTAACCATACAACAAGTCACTTACTTGGTGCAGCTGTTGAAAAACTTTATCCAAATGTTAAATTAGGATTTGGTCCAGCTACTGAAGAAGGTTTTTACTATGACTTAGAATTTGTTGAACCACTTTCAGAAACAGAATTACCTAAAATTGAAAAGTTTATGAAAAAACTTGCTTCAAGAAATTTAGTTATGAAGCAAGTTTCAATCGATGAATATTCATTTGAAGGTAAACCTTACAAAAAAGAACTTTATGATGAATTAGTAGCATCAGGTAAAGAAGTTACATTCTATGCTCTTGTAGATCCTTTAAGTAATGAAACAATCTTTGTTGACTTATGTGCTGGTGGACATGTTGAAGACACAAAACACATTAAACACTTTAAATTACTTAACTTAGCTGGTGCATACTGAAGAGGAAATTCAGATAACATCCAATTAACAAGAATTTATGGAACATCTTGAGATACAGCAACAGAACTTGAAGAATACTTAGAAATCCTTAAAGATAGAAAAGAAAGAGACCATCGTAAAATTGGTAAAGAGATGAAATTATTCACATTCAACAAATTAGGTGGTCAAGGATTACCATTCTGATTAGAAGATGGGATGTACATTCACAATGAAATTAGAAACCTTGTTCTTAAAATGGACAGAAAATACGGTTTCACAGAAGTTTTAACACCACACTTTGGTGAAGAAGAACTTTACAAAATTTCAGGTCACCTAGCCCACTACAAAGATGATATGTTTAAACCAGTTGTGCTTGAAAATGAAAAGTTAATTGCACGTCCAATGACTTGTCCTCACCACATTATTTGCTACAACACAGAAAAACGTTCATACCGTGACTTACCAATTAGATATTCAGAACAATCACAACTTTACAGATATGAAAAATCAGGTGCTCTTACAGGTCTTGAACGTGTTAGAGGAATGCTTTTAACAGAAGGACACTTATTTGTTAGAAAAGATCAAATTGCTCAAGAATTCAAATCGATGTATCAATTAATTAAAGAAACATTAGAAATCTTTAAAATTCAAATTAGTTATGTTTCTTTAAGTTTAAGGGACCCTGAAAACACAGATAAGTACTATTCAGATGACAAAATGTGAAATGAAGCTGAAAATGAACTTAGAAAAGTGCTTAATGAATTAGGCGTTAAATACGAAGAAAAAATCGGAGAAGCTGCTTTCTATGGACCTAAAATGGATATTCAAATCTTTACAGCTTTAGGACACGAAATCACAGTTTCTACATTACAACTTGACTTCTTATTACCTGAAAGATTTGATATTACATACACAAATAAAGACAATCAAGAAGAACGTCCAGTCATGATCCACAGAGGTCTTATTGGAACATATGAACGTTTTGTTTCAATTCTTTTAGAACAAACAAAGGGTGTGCTTCCATTCTGATTAGCACCAAAACAATTCACAGTCATTCCTGCTACAAATAATCCAGAAGATGTGAAATACGCATCAGACATCAACCAATTATTATTCAATACAGACTTTAGATCTAAATTAGACGACCGTGAAGAACGTTTAGGTAAAAAAGTGCGTGAAGCACAAATGTCAAAATCTAAATTCCAAATCATTGTTGGAGAAGCTGAAAGATTAAATGAAACTGTTTCATACCGTGAATATGGTAAACAAGAAACAACAACAATACCTGTTGCTGAATTTGTCCTAAAAATGATGAGATTGAGAGATTCTCGTGAATAATAAAAAACAAGAAAACAAAAACGAAAAGAAACTTAGAAAACCAATTAATGGTTGATACATATCATTTTTAGTAATATTTTGAGTTTTAGCAGCTGCAATGATTTTAACAAGTGGAAACATCATCCCTTGAGATAGAATCGTTCCAAATTCTGTTTATAATGTACCTCTTTATGCACGTATATTAGCATCAATTTTCTTTCCAATTTTAGTTTTATCATTTGGTTTCTTTGTTGTTTTAAAAGAAAAAATGAGTGTTTGAAGACTTGTTAACTATGTATTCATTGTTGGAATTATAATCACACTATTTTGAGTTCCTAGAATGATTAATGTTAACGAAGGAACGGACAAAGCCGAAGCTAGTTGACAACCAAAATGACTATTATTCCCTTATGATGTAACTGTCGTATTTGGTGTTTGTGTAATCTTGTACGCTTTATGTTTATACTTTGTTACACCAAAATTTGTAAGTTACATGAGACCAAAAATCCAAAAATTCTTAGGTTGTTTCAAGAAACAAAAATCAATTTTAGAACAAGAATCAAAAAACTAAAATTAATAATTATTAAAAATTCCTATCGCTTCAGTAGTGATAGGAATTTTAATATACTTTTCATAAAAACAAATCCACCAGCCATATTGAGCTAAAATAAGACAGAAAAACAGTTTTTTTAGATTTTCTATCTTACTTTTATCAACCTAGTTACATTAATCCAGCGGCTTTTAGAATACCAAGAAGAATTCCTATCAAAATTAATGTTAATATAGCTCCTAAGGAAGTTCACGCAGCTCTAACCTTCACATTTTTTCTTTCAGTAATAATTTTAGTTGCAACTTCATTCGTAAGATCAGTTTCAACAGAGATCTGTTTTTCGAATTGAGCACCATTGCTTTCAGCAGGTAACTGATGATCACAAACAATAACATTTGTTTCAGTAGGTTTCTCAGGTTTAAATTCAATACTTTCAATTAATGAGTTGTATTTGTTGGTTTTATTATTAATAAGAATGTAAATATACCAACATAATTGATGAATATTTCGGTCACTTTTTAGATAGTTAGAATCAGAATACGTCTTGAAATCGTAAATAAATGGTTTTAATATATTTACGTTATCTAAATCAACCATAAACTTTTTATCTGAAAATATTCCTTCAGTTGAGTCTATATGATTAAAATCAGAAATTTCTAATGCCTTAAGATATAAAGATGTTTCAGCATAAAAACGATAGTAATTTGCAAGAATAAATGTAAGTGAATTAGGATAATCTTCTGTTTTGTTGCCACAAATAATATATCATCATAATCTTTGCTTCTCACTCTCATTGAATATTTTCACAAGTGATTCATCGCGAAATATTAGTTTCAAGAAGTAATATACAAATCATAATATAGGATTATCTCGTTCAAATTTTTCACAATTAAAATATTTGTTATTTTTAGCAGGATAATTTGCAAAGTTATCTTTTCCTTTTTCAAAGAATTTTTCCAAAAACTCAGCAACTTTTTTATTTTTTATGAAATCATTATCTTTTTTCAATATGTCATCAATATCAAACTTTTCTCAATTCTTTACTTTGGAATCTGTGAAACATATTGCTTTAAATAAGTATTCTGGCATTTTACCTTTAAAATTTGCTTCTTTTGTAACATCAGTTATTTTTTCAATAGCTAATTTTTCAATGGCATCAGTATATATTTCATATTTAGTTTTTTCTTCATTGTTTGAGTTTTGATACAAAGTCGAAAAATCCACTTTAGTCTGCTTGCTATTAAATAATTCTTGAACATTCTCAAAAATTTCCTTATCAGTAAAATCACTATCAGAAAATGTTGAAAAATTATCCTCAATATTTGAATTTGAATTTAAATTAGCAAACTTTTTTAAAAGTGAATTTGAAATTAAGACTTTGTGAATTTCTCGTGTTTTTAGATCTATAAAACCTGTCAATAATTCTGTGTGACTAAATCATCTATGTCCTTTGGTATTCTTGCTTTTACTCATAATATAAAATTGTAATACAAAAAAAGAAAAGCACCATTTAAATGGTGCTTGTATCCCGGAAAAACATGCTATCAAAGAGTTTATATTTTCTAATTCCAGGTTACCTCATTAAGTATGAAAAATAATGAGGTACTTTTATTATAAAACTTTTTTGTAATATATATCACCAAAAAAATATTTTTTTAATAAATAAAAAAGAACAGATTTTTTCTGCTCTGATTTACAACTCAGTTTAATCTAATGATTAAACTAATTTAGCAACAACTTCTGAATGTTTGATGTTTTTGTGTTCTAAGTTTTTAAAGTTTTGTAATTTTGAATCAGTTGTTAATGCAAAAATAATTTCTTGATCAATGTTTTCTGATTTGAATCTGTTTAAATCTAAAACGATTAATTCATCTCCAGATTTAACTTCTTGGTTTAATGAAACTTTAGCATCCATACCAATCCCATTTAATTTGTATGAGTTTAAACCAAAAACAATAACAGCTTCAACACCTAATGATGTGTTAGATAAGATAACTTGTGATTTGCTTGCTGGTTGCATTGTTATTTTTCCATCAAATGGAGCAACAATTTTACCTGATGTTCCATCTAATTTGATTGCAAATCCTTTTCCAACTAAATCATTTGAAAATACACCATCATTTAATGATTCAAATGAAACAATTTGTCCTGAAGCAGGTGCTAAGATTTCTAATTCTGAAACTACTTGAGTAGATGCTGTTGCATTATTTGATGTTGAAACAGTTGAAATTTCAACTGATTTACACATTGTTGAAATTAAGTCTTTGTTAATTTTGATAAGCGCATTTAAAGCTTCTGCATTTGGTAGTTCAACTTGAACGTGTTTTTGTGCTTCGAAAATTTTAACTGATGTAGCACCTAATTGTTCAAATTCTGCTTTTGAAACTAATGAAACATTTTTAACATCATATCTTAATTGTGATGCTGAATTATTGAATGAAGTAATATTGTCAAGCCCACCGAATGCATCAACAATTTTTACTAATAAGTCTATGTATTTATCTCTTTCAGTCATAATAATATACTCCTTAAATAAAATAAATTTTATATCATTTTTATAATGTTGAAAATAGATTTTAACACCTTAAAACAAGGTCTAAAAATTAATTAAATTGTTTACTAGATGCTTAAAATAGTGGTATAATAGTTTTACTTATGGCGAACGTGGTGAAGTGGTTAACACAGTGGGTTGTGGTCCCATCATGCGCGGGTTCGAATCCCGTCGTTCGCCCCATATGAAAAAAAGTTGTTAATAGCAACTTTTTTTGTTTTCCTTTTTTTACATCAAGCGCATAATAAAAGCAACCTAAAAAGGTTGCAAATATTATTTATTGAATAAATTGTATGCATCAATTTTAAAAAGAGCTTTTTTAAGTTTAGACTCTAATTTTGTTTTATTTACTGAATCATTGTGTGAAGCCTCTTCGATTTGTTTAATAAGTTTATCACGATCACGAAGCGCTCTTTGTACATCAATGTTTTTAACATTGATAATATCATCTGTTATGATTGATACTTTTTTCTCATCAGCATATACAAGACCACCACCGATGTAGCAACGAATTTCTTCACCATTTTCAGGTTTGATTGATAAGTTGCAAATTTCAATGTTTGAGAAAAGTGGTGTTCTATTAGCTTGAAGCCCGATGTAACCTGATGCTGTTTTTAATGTAACAATGTTTACATCACCTTCATAAAATACACCTGATGGTACTGTTATTAATAAATGAGTTGTATTATTCATTATTTTTTATCTGTTGATGATTCAGTTGAAATGTTATTTTCTTCTTGATATTTTTTGTAACGTTCAATAACATCATCAATGCTTCCAGCATATCTGAACATTTCTTCTGGAAGGTTATCTAATTCACCTGAAAGAATAACTTTGAAACTTCTAATTGTTTCAGATAATGGAACATATCTACCTTTAATACCACTGAATTTTTCAGCAACTGTGAAAGGTTGAGATAAGAATTGTCTAATTCTTCTTGCTCTGTTAACAATTTTCTTATCTTCTTCAGATAATTCACCCATCCCTAAGATTGCAATAATATCTTGAAGTTCTTTAAATCTTTGTAAGATTGCAACAACTTCTTGAGCTGTTTCGTAGTGTTCATGCCCAACAATTAATGGATCAAGTAATCTTGATGAAGAGTTAAGTGGGTCAATAGCTGGATAAATTCCAAGTGCTGCTGTTCCACGGTCAAGAACTGTTTTAGCATCTAAGTGAGTGAAAGTTGTAGCAGGTGCTGGATCAGTTAAGTCATCAGCAGGCACATAAACAGCTTGAACTGATGTAATTGAACCTCTACGTGTTGAAGTAATTCTTTCTTGAAGCGCACCCATTTCTGTAGCAAGTGTCGGTTGATAACCAACAGCTGATGGCATACGTCCTAAAAGAGCAGAAACCTCTGAACCAGCTTGTGTAAATCTAAAGATGTTGTCAACGAATAAAAGTACGTCTTGATTTTGTTTATCTCTAAAGTATTCAGCCATTGTAAGACCTGTAAGAGCAACTCTCATACGTGCCCCAGGTGGTTCATTCATTTGTCCAAATACAAGTGCAGTTTTATCTAAAACTCCTGCAGCTTTCATTTCATAGTAAAGGTCATTTCCTTCACGTGTTCTTTCTCCAACTCCAGCAAATACTGAAAGTCCATTGTGCTCTGTAGCTATGTTGTTAATAAGCTCTTGAACAAGAACTGTTTTACCAACTCCGGCTCCACCAAAAAGACCAATTTTTCCACCCTTTGCATAAGGAATAAGTAAGTCAATAACTTTAATTCCTGTTTCAAGCACTTCTGATGAAGTTTTTTGTTCTTCATAAGAAGGTGCTGGTGCGTGGATAGGATCTCTTTCAATTTCTTTTGGTAAAGGTAAGTTGTCAATTGGGTTCCCTAAAACGTCAAACATTCTACCTAAAACAACGTTTCCTACAGGTACAGAAATTGGTGTACCTGTGTCAGTTACAACCATTCCTCTTTGAAGTCTATTTGTAGAAACCATTGAGATTGTACGAGCTGTATCATCCCCAATGTGTTGAGCGACTTCGAATGTGTAAACTTTTCCATCATGTTCTAATTCAACAGCATTAAGTAAGCGAGGTAATTTTCCTTCTTCAAATCTAACATCGACAACTGGACCTAAGATTTGAACGATAATTCCTTTGTTTTTTACCATTCATTCCTCCTTATTTTAATTAAGTAGCATCTGCACCAGCTACAATTTCATTGATTTCTTGAGTTATGTTACCTTGACGTTTTCTGTTAAATTGTAATCTTAACTCATCAACTAAGTCTGTCGCATTATTTGTAGCATTTTCCATAGCATTACGTCTTGAAGCGATTTCTGAAACTTTTGAACCTGTAGCAAGTCCATAAACCATACTTGCTAAGTAAAGTGGAATTGAGTTTTTAAGCACCACTTCTGAGTTAGGCTCAAATTCAATTGTGTTTTTAGCTTGCACACTAGCATTTTCAGATTCAATGTCTAGTGGGAAGAGTTTAAGTTTTTTAGCTTCCTGTGTAATGTTGTTGATAAATTCTGTGTAATAGATGTAAATGTTAGCAACTCTTTTGTTTGAATATTCTTCAAAAGCTTTTTTAGATACAACAGAACTAAGTTCATAAGAGATTTTATCTCCTAGTTCTGTGTATTTAGAAATGACTTGTTCATCATATTTAAATGAATGTAATAGAGCAAGTCCTTTTCCTCCAAGCACAATGATTTTGTCGCTTGGTTTAAGAGTTTCTTTAAGTAATTTAACAATATTAGTATTGTATGAACCGCATAATCCTAAATCAGATGTGATGATGATGTGTAAATCAGAATCAACATTAGTGTTTTTAGGGAAAATTGAGTAAAACTCTCTTGGTTCAACGTGTGATGCTAATTCTCTAAACATTTCGTTTAGTGAATTTAAATATGTTTCAATACTTTCAAATTCAGTTCTAATTCTACGTAATTTAGCAGTTGATACTAATTGCATAGCATTAGTAATCTTTTTGGTATTGTTAATTACATTAATTCTATTTTTAATTGAATTTAAGTTTGCCATTTTAATTATTTAAGTAAGTCATTGTATTTTTTAGGAAATGCTTTATGCAACTTAGGATCATAGTTAGGAATTGTAGCGATGATGTTTTGTACTATCTTAACTAATACTTTTTCTGTTGATTGGTAGTCTTCAAGTGTGAACAAACCTTTTGAAGCAATGTTTGAGAAAAGTTCCATACCTTCAGCTGTTTTGTTTACAAATGCAATAACGTTATCTCTGTATTCTTTAATGTATTCTTTTGGAAGTGGGTTAATAATTCTTTCTTTAACCCCTAAAAGAATAATAGCTTGTGTAACTTGTGGAATCGCAAAGTATTGTTCTTGTTTTAAAAGTTCATATACTTTAGCACCGTGTTCTAAAATTGATTTAGTTGACTCATCAAGGTCTGAACCAAATTGAGCAAAAGCTAACATTTCGTTGTATTGAGCAAGTTCAAGTTTAAGTGAACCAACAACTTGTTTCATAGCTTTAATTTGAACAGCTGAACCAACACGAGAAACTGAGAAACCAATGTCAACAGCAGGTCTTTGTCCTGAGTTAAATAGTGATTCTTTTGTGAAAATTTGACCATCTGTAATTGAAATTACGTTAGTTGGAATGTAAGCTGAAATATCCCCTTGTTGAGTTTCAATGATTGGAAGAGCAGTAATTGAACCTCCACCATTTTCTTTGTTAAGTCTAGCTGCACGCTCTAAAAGTTGAGAGTGTAAGTAGAAAACGTCTCCAGGGTAAGCTTCACGACCAGGTGGTCTTCTTAAAAGAAGTGAAAGCGTTCTATATGCAACTGCGTGTTTTGATAAATCATCATAAACAATTAATACGTCTTGTCCTTGAGACATTCAGTATTCTGCAATAGTAACTCCTGTATATGGAGCAATGTATTGTTGTGGAGCTAATTCTGAAGCTCCTGCAACAACTACTGCTGTGTAATCAAGCGCACCAAATTCATTAAGTTTGTTAACAATTTGCGCAACTGTTGAGTTCTTTTGTCCAATTGCTACGTAAACACACTTAACGTTTTTACCTTTTTGGTTGATGATAGCATCAATAGCCATAGCTGTTTTACCAGTTTGACGGTCACCGATGATAAGCTCTCTTTGACCTTTACCGATTGGAATCATTGAGTCAATCGCAATAATACCTGTTTCAAGTGGTTGGTTAACTTCTTCTCTAGTCATAACACCAGGAGCAATTTTGAAGATTTCACTTTTAATTGTTCCTTGAATTTTACCTTTACCATCAATTGGTTCTCCAAGGGCGTTAACAACTCTACCTAAAAGAGCATCACCAACATTTACGTCAATAACTTGACCTGTTCTTTTAACAATGTCTCCTTCAGAAACAGAGTTAGCATCACCAAATAAAGCAACTCCAACTGTTTCTTCTTCAAGGTTTAAAGCAAGTCCATAAACACCGTTGTCAAAAACTACGATTTCGGCATTTTTAACCTTTTGAAGACCTGATACAACAGCAATACCATCACCAATTGAGATAACTTGACCAATTTCTGATCTGTCAGCTACCTTACCAATGTTTTGAATTCTTTCTTTAATGATTGCAGAAATATCATCTAATTTGATAGCCATAAATTACACCTCCTTTTCTTTTTGTTTAAAAATAATTTCGTTTTTGATTTTGTTTAAGTCATGTAGTATGTTCATTTCAATGACTTCGGTTTTAGACACAATTCTAAATCCACTAATAATATTTGGGTTAATTACATTGTGAATTTCAATTGTACGTCTTGTAACTTTTTGAAGTTTGTCATTGATTTGTTGAAGTTGCTCATCACTTAATGGAAAGGCTGATTCAACTACTACATAACGAATTCTTAATGCATCATTTGATAACTTTAAATATTCAATGATGATGTTTTTTAATTGAGACACCATTTTTCTTTGAACTATAACTTTAATTGAGTTAATTACAATATAGTCAAATTGATTTTTATCAAAAGCCATATCGATTGTTTTGAATCTTTCAGCTTCAGGAATTAAGTCGTTTCCTAAATATTCGATAAAACCTGGAATTGTGTCAATTAAATCTTTAACAGCCTCAAATTGAGGTTGAATTAATTTAAATTTATCTTGTTTTTTGACCAAGTCATAAATTGCTACTGCATATGCAGATGTATTTCTTTTTTTGTACATAATAAAATCTTAAAAGTTTTGATATTTTACTTTTATAGTAGTTATATAGCTGTAAAAGTTAATTACTCACTTGATTCAAGATAGTTTTTAATAATTTCATCTTGAGTTTCTGGAGAAATTTCTTTACGTAAGATTTTCTCTGCTAATTCTGTAGCTACTTGGATTACATATTTTTTAGCATTAGCATCAAATTCTTTCTTTTGCAACGCTATATCTTGGTTAGTTTCTTCAAGTAATCTATATGATTCAGCTTTTGCTTTGTCAATATAAGTTTTAGAAACTTCACCAGCTTTTATTTTTGCTTTGTTAACAATGCTATCTGCTTGCTTGTGAGCTTCTTTAAGTTTTTCGTTTGCGTCGTTTAAAACTTCTAAGCTGTCTTCTTTTTGTTTAATAGCACTGTTGATATTTTCTTGGATGAAATTTGTTCTATTTTTCATCATCTTTTTAACTGGTTTATATAAAAGATATGTAAGTAATAAAAACACAATTAAAAAAGCGATGATAGTAGCAATCATCATTGGAACACTTGGAAATAGTCCATTGAATTTTTCTTGGACTTGTTGATTCAATGATTCTTGCTTAAGATAAATTAAATTTTGAACCATAGTTATTATTTAATGAACATTAATAATAAAGCAATAATAAATGCATAAATAGCAGCTGTTTCAGCAATACCAACACCGATAATTAACATTAAACGGATTTTTGATTCTGCTTCAGGATTTCTTCCAACAGCTTCTGCAGCTTTACCAGCAGCATAACCTTGTCCGATACCTGTTCCTAAAACACCAATTGCAGCTAATCCTGCACCAATAGCAACAAGACCTGATTTGATGTCTCCACCATTTTGTGCAGCTGCTTGAGTAGTGTTATTTGCAGTTTCTTCTAAAAATTTTGTTACTGTTTCAATCATAATTAATCCTCTTTTCTATTTAATAAATTGCTTGTGATAATTGTGAATTAAGGTTTTTGTTACTTCTTACAATTTTTGATTTACCTTTTTTAAGTTTTTTAGGTTTAACTTCTTCTGCAGTTGACTCAATAGTTCAGTATACAAGTGTCAAAAGTGAAAATATGTAAGCTTGTAAGGTAGAACCGAATAAGTCAAAATAAAAGTGTAATGCAGGTGATAAAATCAATCCGAAGAAGAATTGTTGATTACTTGACCCTGTTACTTTTGTCCATATTCACCCACAGAATGAATAAAATAAGAAAATAACTGTAGATCCTCCTATAACATTTCCATAAATACGAAAACTAAGAGAAATAAGAGGAGATACTTTACCAGGTAAATCAAGTGGGTTGATAAATGATTTTAGATATCTTCACTTACGATACACTGCACCACAAACAAAGATACCAAGTCAGCTCATTAAAGCTAATGTTAACGGAACTGAATAAGATGTTACGATCGGTTCTAAACCAAAGACAGCTGTAAGGTTACCAATTAGAATAAAAGTAGCTAAAGTCAAAATATAGTATCTTGAATTTTGCACTTGTGTTCCACCAGTTGCATCATCAAAAGTTTTGTCAATGAACTTAACATAACCTTCAGCAATGAGTACTACACCTTTCGGAGCTTCATTTGGTTTAATTTTTGATACTTTGAAATAGACAACTAAACAAATAATTAGTACTATAAAAACAGTAACTACAAGCGATAACATTTGTGGTTGATTTCAAACTCAAAGACCTTTTAAAAATGTATCCATCCTGCTCATCTCCTTTCTTTTTAGTTTCTTATTTTTTTATTAACTATTTCTGTGATGATAATCACAAAAATATTAGTTAATATTCCTCCAGCAAATGCAAAGAAATTAAACGGTTGATCTAATACTTGCAATACTGAATATTCGGTAATCTGCATTTGTTTTAGGTACTCTGTATTAATAAAAAACATTAAGTACACGATCGCGCCTAAAATTAAGAAAAATAAAACTGATTTTAAAATCGATAAAGCATACAATTTTGTTTTTTTATTTCTTAGAAATAAATACGCAAAAAGTCAGTTTAATTTAAATAAAAAATAAATTAGTAGACCACCTAATGCATACCCAAAAAATAGACCACGATTAATTCCTATAAGAGATAAAAACACTACAGAAATTAATAAAAAAAAGATTGCAAATATAAAAGTATGCATTTGCATATATGTCATTTTTTTTATAGCCTTTTTAATTGGTAGCATGTTTCTATTTTAATACTTTTAGAAAGTTATATCACCTTTTTTACAATATTTTTTTAGGTTGCTAAAATTGGCGAAATAAGTCAATAAAATAATAGAAAAAATCCATAAATTAAGTTTAAGTAAGATATCAAAATCCACACACTAAAATTTTATGGGTTCTAATGGGTAAAATATCGAATTTTCAACTTAGTTGGTAATTTTTTTATACTTTTTTGGTTAGAGAAACATTAAAATAAAAAAGATAAAAAATTAATTTTTGGCTATAATATTCCTAAATCAAGAATAATAGAAATAATAATATAATTATTTTTAAAATATTTTGATATCAGATTTTAAAAAATTAAAAATTTTTATAAATTTTTTCAGAAAAATTGTAAAAAGCTTTTATAATGATAATTGACATTTGATATATGAGACACTTAAAAGCTTGAGTCGCTTGTAGAGCTGATAGTTTATATATCAGGTGACCGTGCGCAGAAACAGAATAGTATGGGCGTGTTTTCTTGATGAAAACATGGCTTTTTTATCATAATTTTTATATGTTAATCTTCAGAAATAAAAAAAGAACAAAATTCAATAAACAAAAATCCTAGTTCTTGTGTTGATAATAAAGGTAATTTAATATCGCCATATGATAATGATGAAAATCACAATGACACTATTGAATTAAGAGCAAATTTTCAAAAAATAATAAAGATGAATGAAGAAGTAATAACAGACCCATTATAACATTCTATATAGGTCATAAAGTTTGTTATTTAAATTTAAGAACTGCAATTAAGAAAAAGAAAAATCAACCAAAAATTGATATATGAAAATCTCCTTTCTTCTATAAAGTTCCTAAATTAGGAGAAGTATTAATACAAGCAAATGATGAAAATACAGGATTAAAATACGATTCATATGTTGATACAACTTCTATTCAAATTATGGATAAAAAATTATTTAAAGAAATCTATATGAAAAATCAATTTGATTTGAATAGAAAACTATCATGAGTTGTGATAAATAAAATAATGTCTCAAATAGCATTAAATAAAAATCAATATACCTTACAGGAAGTATATAAAGATCCAAATGAGAATAAATTAAAAAGTACAATTATCCATTCTATAAGAGATATTACAGATGAAGGGGATATTATTGAGAATTTTAATGACATTACTGTAGATAATACTATTAAAAGAATTTATTATAAATTGCATTACTTATCCAATATATTCTTTTATCCTGACAAAGATTTAATGTCAGAATTTTCAAAAAATCTAAATATAGATTACGTTATTAGAAAATACAAATTACCATATAGAATCTATTTTGGCTTTTCATTGGAAAAAGCAGGTTTTACTTTTGCTAATGACTTAACTAAAATGTCTTCTGAAGAAATTAATAGACACTTTGATAAACCTGAAGATTTTATAAGCATACCGCTTTTAAGAAAAAATAAAGATGATAATAAAAATAATGAATTAA
Organism: Mycoplasma sp. 4079; assembly: GCF_047785185.1. NCBI lineage: Bacteria > Bacillati > Mycoplasmatota > Mollicutes > Mycoplasmatales > Mycoplasmataceae > Mycoplasma > Mycoplasma sp. 4079. The sequence goes on from NZ_JBLNNG010000006.1 coordinate 16,342, forward strand.
CACTTTCTGAAGCTTTATTTGAAATAGGCGAATTATTCAACAGAGAAAAAAGTAAAAGCTAGGATGATAATAGCTTGTATTTACTATCAAGATTATCTGAATATACATTAATAAATAATTTTTATAGTGATATAAAAAATAACATTTGGTATGTGAAATACTAGAAACCAGAGTCGCTTGTATGGTTGATAGTTTAGATACACAGTTGAGTCTGAAAGATATCTTGTTTGCTATGTTACAGAAACATAGCTTTTTATTCATTTTTTATACTACATACTAAGGTCGATTTTAATGTAAATCGATAATTTTAAATAAAACATTGCATTCCAACACTTACGATAATAATGCTAAATTAGTAGCACATAGAATATTTAATTAAGAAATGAATTTTAATAAGAAAATATATTTTTATTATTTAGAAATAATAGTTTCTCATATCTATTTTTTTGTAATTTTGGCTATTTACTTTGTTTTTTTTTTTTTTTTTTTTAGAATAAATTTAGATAGCAAAAATTATCAATTTATTATCAAAAATAGTTATATGAACTAACTAAGTTTTAAATAGTTTTTTAAATAAAAAATCAACAGCATAATAGCATATATCTAGCTTAAAATATAAAATATTTTAATATAATTTAAAATAACGACAATTTAGGTGTAAATGAAAGGGATTTTTATGGACAATACAAAAGAAATACAAAGAGCTGAATTGCATAAAACAATTTGAAACATTGCTGATCAATTAAGAAGTCAAGTTGATGGATGAGAATTCAAAAACTATGTACTTGGAACACTTTTTTATCGTTTTATCTCAGAAAGTATCACAAGATATGTAAATGCCATTCAACACGAAACTGGTGATTTAGATTTTAATTATGAAACCTTAAGTGATGACGAAATTACCGATAGCATCAAAGAAGCTATTATTTCTGCAAAAGGGTTTTTCATTTACCCATCACAACTTTTTACAAATGTTGAAGCTAATGCAACCAACGATGAAAACTTAAATGAAACACTTGAAAATATCTTTAAAAACATTGAAAATTCTGCAAAGGGCCGTTCAAGTGAAGGTGACCTTAAAGGACTTTTCGAAGATTTTGATGTTAACAGCAACAAATTAGGAAACACAGTTGCAAAATGTAACGCTACATTAAGAGCACTTCTTACAGGTGTTAAAAAAATGGAACTCGGAAACTTTGAAGACAACACTATTGACTTATTTGGTGATGCATATGAGTTTTTAATTTCTATGTATGCTCAAAACGCAGGTAAATCAGGTGGTGAATTTTTTACTCCACAAGAAGTAAGTAAATTACTTTTCAAACTTGCTCTTGGAAATAGAACTGAAGTTAGAAAAGTTTATGATATGTGTGCTGGTAGTGGTTCTTTATTACTTCAATCAATTAAAGTGCTCGGGAAAGACAATATTAAAGAAGGTCTTTATGGACAAGAAAAAAATGTTTCTACTTATAACTTATGTAGAATCAATATGTTCTTACATGATATTAACTACAGCAAGTTCAAAATTGTTTGTGATGACACATTAACTCATCCTGGTTTAGATGAGGAAGAACCATTTGATGTAATCGTTTCTAATCCACCTTACTCAATTAAATGGGAAGGTGATGCTAATGCAACATTAATTGCTGATCCTAGATTTGCACCAGCCGGTGTGCTAGCTCCCAAATCTAAAGCTGACTGAGCATTCGTCCAACATGCACTTCACAAACTTTCAGCAGATGGTACAGCTGCAATTGTTTGTTTCCCTGGAATTATGTATCGTGCCGGAGCCGAAGCTAAAATCAGAAAATACTTTGTAGATAACAACTTTGTTGATGCAATTATTCAATTACCAGACAACTTATTCTATGGAACAAGTATTTCAACTTGCATCCTTGTAATTAAGAAAAATAAAACAAGCAATAAAGTTAAATTCATTGACGCAAGTAAGGAGTTCATTAAAATTGCAAATAACAACAAGTTAACCGATGAAAACATTCAAAACATTATTAACTTATACAATTCAGACGAAGATAAAATAAATGTCCTTAAAATTGTTAGAACTGAAGATATAGCAAATAATAATTACAGTCTTTCTGTAAACACTTATGTTGAAAAAGAAGACACAAGAGAAGCTATTGATATTAAGAAGTTAAATCAAGAAATCAAGGAAATTGTTGCAGAGCAAGTAGTGCTTAGAGCAAAAATTGATGAAATTGTTGAAAGATTAGACAAAAGTCTTGAAGACTTATAAAACTAAAGGAGGGTAAAATGAGTGAAAATAAACTTAATTTAGACTTTATTGATAATTTACTTCCTAAAAATGAATTCAAATCAATCGAAGTTAAAAAACTATCTGATGTAGTTTTGTTGATTGATGAAAACAGACTGGAAATTAGTGAATTTATCTCTCAAGATGGAGATATAAATCCTGCAATTATCAAATCAAATGATAAAAGTATTTTAACAAATAAGTATTTACACCACTTTTTAAGAACAAAAAGCAATTTAATTCACAAATTAGTTAAAGATAAAAGTGATTTAATTGATTTTAATTTACTGAAAGTCTTAGATATAGACATAACAATTCCTTCAATAAATTGCCAAAACAAAATAATTGAAACTATTGAAAATCTTGAAAAAGTTTGTTATGAGTTAGAAGTGGATTTATCAAGTGACCACAGTGAAAAGCAAAAACAACTAAAGATATATGAAAAATTAATTTTTGAATATCTTGAATCAGAATCATTTGATGAGTTAACTGAAAAAATATCAGACAAAGATACAATAGTGAACTTAATTAAACTTATTCAATTCATATTTAACACAACAATTACTATTCATCTTTCTAAAATAGCTAAATTTTTTAGAGGTGAATCGATAACTAAAAACTTTATTGAAAACAATCCTGGTGAATATCCGGTTTATTCATCTCAAACAACAAACAATGGAGAGTTTGGAAAAATAAACACTTACAAATATGATGGTGAATATGTTTCTTGAACAACTGATGGAGTTTATGCTGGGACTGCCTTTTATAGAACAGGTAAATTTAATATCACCTCTCACTGTGGATCAATAGAAACTGATAAATCACTTCTATTACCTAAATATCTTTACTTTTATCTTTCAGTCAATTTAGATAAATATGTAAATAAATCATCTCCAAACCCATTACTAACAGTAAGTCAAATTTCTGAAGTTAAAGTAACTTTTCCAAACTTAGAAACTCAAAAGCATATAGCAAATATATTAGATATCTTTTCTAGTTACGCAGAAAAGCTGAAAGCGGAGCTGAAAGCGGAGCTGAAAGCTAGATCCACACAGTATGAATACTACAGAGACAAATTGTTATCAAATAACAATTTGTCAAATGACATTAATTCTTTTAGCAAAAAATTAAGCGAAATCGCAGAAGTCTCAAACACAGGTATAGATAAAAAAATATTAGAAAACGAAAAAAGAGTTTCAATTCTAAATTATCTAGACGTTTTTAACAACAATGAAATAAACAAAGCAATTCCCGGAATGATTGTTAGTGCAAGTGAGAATGAAATTGAAAAATGTAATATCTTAAAGGGCGACATATTTATAACACCCTCTTCTGAAACGATTGCTGAAATAGCAAAAAGTGCTGTGGTCTTAGAAAATTTAGAAAATTGTTTGTATAGCTATCACATTTGTAGAATAAGATTGTTTAAAAACAATTTAGTTACTTCTAAATTTTTAAACTACTATATCAATTCTTCTTTAACAAAAAAATACTTTACAAAAAAAGCAAAAGGCTCTCAAAGATATACAATATCAAAAAAAGATATCGAAGATTTAACAATTTGTTTACCAGATCTTAACACTCAAGAAAAAATAGTCAAAGTTCTTGACAACTTTGAATCAATTTGCAAAGATCTTAAAATTGGACTCCCAGCAGAAGAAATAAAAAGACAACAACAATATGAATTTTATAGAGATTCAATCTTTGAATATCTTGAAACTAACTCATTTGAAAAATTAATGAGAGAGAGAGAGAGAGAGAGAAGATAACTTAACCACAGGTTTAATTAAGTTAATTCAATATATATTCGGTAGTTTAGAATTAACTTTAAGCAACTTATTAGAGACTTCATTTTGATTAATGCCATCTACACCTAGATACATTAAAGATGGCATCCCTTACATTACTTCTAAAAATATAATTAATAACATTATAAATTTTGATGATGTTAAATACATTTCGGAAGAAGATTTTTATAAATTTAGAAAAAATAGAGAAATTTATCAGAATGACTTCCTAATCACAATGATTGGAAGAATTGGTCAAAGTGCTATTGTCGGTGAAAATACAATGTTCTATGGTCAAAATATTTATTTATTGAGATTTATTAGTGAAATAATAAATATTAAATTTTTCCAATACTGATTCAACAGCAAGAGTGTTCAAGAGAAATTAGAGACTAATAAACAAAACTCAAACCAAGGTTACTTAAGAGATTTTCAAATTCTTGATTTACAAATCAAATTACCAACACTAGAAACTCAAAACAAAATAGTCGAGATTCTAGATACTTTTGACACTATGTGCAACAATTTAAAAATAGGTCTTCCGGCTGAGGAAACAAGAAGACAACAACAATATGAATATTATAGAAATTTAATATTTGATAAATTATCAGATAAAAATAATTAACACTTTAATACCTATATCCAAGCTGTATAAAACTAATATAAGCAACATATAACAACAAATAAAGGGGATTTACTATGGCAAAAGAAAATCACGCAATATTACATACTCCTGAAAACACAGTTATTGCTGAGTTTGATTTTGAAAAACAAAGACAAAGACCTACAAATTATCAGTCAGAAGCAGATTTAGAAAAAGAGTTTATTAATCTTCTAACTAGTCAAGGTTATGAGTATATTCAAATCAAAAATTCAGAAGAACTTAAAAATAACTTTAGAAAGCAAATTGAAAGATTAAATCAAGTTACTTTTACAGATAGTGAATGAACACAGATTCTTTCTGAAGTTTCAGGAGAAGGTAAAGGTATTAAAGAAAAAACTGAAATTATTCAAAAAAATAACATTATCCCTCTTAAAAGAGAATTACCTAATGGTGAATTTCAAACTAAAAACATTAGATTAATTGACTTTAAAAATCCACAAAGCAACATACTTCAAGTAATTAATCAATATGAAGCTGACCACGGTAAATATAAAAATAGATACGATGTAACTATTTTAGTAAATGGTCTTCCTTTAGTTCATGTCGAACTTAAGAGAAGAGGTGTAGACATCAGAGAAGCTTTCAACCAAATTGAAAGATACCAAAGTGAAAGCTTCTGATCTGATGAAGGTTTCTTTGAATTTATTCAAATCTTTGTCATTAGTAATGGAACTGAAACAAAATACTACTCAAATACAACTAGGGATTTAAAAACTTCATCAAACAAATCTGGTTCAGCTGTTAAGAAAAGTAAACAATCATTCCAATATACATCATATTGAGCAGATGGTAAGAATAGAAAAATAACTGATCTTATTGACTTTACTAGAACATTCTTTTCAAGACACACATTATTAAATATTCTTACTAAATATTGTGTCTTTGATTCAAATAAACAACTATTAGTAATGCGTCCATATCAAATTGCAGCTACTGAAGCAATCATTTCAAAAATTAAAATGATGTCTTCATTAGGCAACTGAGGTAAAAAAGATGCAACTGGATATGTATGACATACTACTGGTTCAGGTAAGACACTTACATCATTTAAGACCGCTGAATTAGCAAAAGAATTAGATGACATTGAAAAAGTTATCTTCGTTGTAGACAGAAGAGACTTAGACTTCCAAACAATTAATGAATATAACCGTTTTGAAAAAGGAAGTGTTAAAGGTGTACAATCGACGAACATTTTAAGTCAAGTCCTTGAAAATGAAACTGTCGAAGATGAAAGATCTAAAATCTTAGTCACAACAATTCAAAAACTTTCAAAATTTATTGAAAAAACACCTAAATCAACTATATATGATAAAAAAGTTGTCTTCATCTTTGATGAATGCCACCGTTCACAATTCGGTAAGATGCATAAAAGAATTGTTAATAAGTTCAAAAAATACTTCTTATTCGGATTTACTGGAACACCTATATTTGTTGAAAACGCAAATACAACAAATGGTCAAATGCTAACAACTGATATATTCAAAGACCAACTTCATACTTACACAATTTTAGATGGTATTAGAGACCATAATGTTCTTAAATTTAAAGTTGATTTCTTGAATACATTTAAATCTGCTTCTGGTATCGAAGATAAGAAAATATATGGAATCGACAAGAAAAGTATCAAGGAATCAGACAAAAGAGTCGCAATGAATGTTCAGTATATTCTTGAAAACTTTGATAGAAAAACCAGAGCAAAAGATGGTTACTCATTTTCTAAATTAGTTAACTATGATGAAATGGTTAAAAGCAAGGATAACACTGCTAAAGAAATAAAAGTTGATACAAACCTTCAAGGTTTCAACTCTATTTTTACAGTTGAAAATATCTTGATGGCTAAAAAATACTACCTTGAATTCAAAAAACAATTAGCAGAGCAGCATAGAAATTTAAGAATTGCAACAATATTCACATATGCACCTAATCCAGATCCTGAATCAGGAGTTTTTGAGGAAGAAGATATTGATATCCCTACGAATGTAACTTATGATTCAACTGATAAAGAATTCTTAGCGCAAGCTATGGATGATTATAATCAAATGTTCAAAACTAACTTCTTATTAGATGGTTCAGAAGGGTTTGCTAACTACTATAAAGATGTTTCATTAAGAATGAAAAACAAAGATATTGATATCTTAATAGTTGTCGATATGTTCTTAACTGGATTTGACTCACCTACATTAAATACTTTATGAGTTGATAGAAAACTTGAATATCACCGTTTAATTCAAGCATTTTCAAGAACAAACAGAATTTTAAACTCTGTTAAAGTATGTGGAAACATAGTTTGCTTTAGAGAATTAAGAAAAGAAGTTCAAGATGCTATTGCATTATTTGCTCTTAACGATAAAGAAGCTTCTAATACAGCTTTATTTAGAGATTATAACTTCTACTTAAAGGGTGAAACTAATGAGAAAACAGGTGTGCACGTTAAGGGTTACGTTGACTATGTTAATGAAATAAAAGAAAAATTCCCACTTGAGAATTTAGACCAAAGAATCGAATACTTCCCTGAAAGTAAGAAGAAAGAATTTGCTAAGTTATTTGGAAAAATCTTAAAATGTAAGAATACATTAATGGTGTTTGATGAATTCCAACAAGATGCTAATAAAATTATTCCTGACAGAGACTTGCAAGATTATCAATCTCACTACTTAAATATTTGAAATGAATTTAAGGACAAAGAAAAGAATGACGTTTACAAAGAAAATATCATCAATGATATTGTCTTTGAAATCGAATTAGTTCAACAAGATGAAATTAATGTTGAATACATCATTAGATTAATTGCAACTAGATTTGCTCAAAAAACAGATACTGAAAAAGTTAAAAAAGAAGTTGGTAAACTTGCACAATCAAGTACTTCTCTCAGAAACAAAAAGGATCTTATTTTAGAATTCATTGACCAATACAATATTCAAGATATTTCAAAGACTGCTACTGAAAATGAAATTGAAATCAACACTTGAGAAGAATGAGAAAAATTCGTTCATCAAAGAGCTGGACAAGAAATTAACACAATTATTAATAGCCAAAACATTCAAGCTGAGCAAGCTAAAAACTACATTCTTAACTCACTTGAAAGTGGAAGCTTAAAATTTGATGGTCAAGACTTCGATTCAGCTATCAAAGCACCATTATTTCCACGTGGAGCAAATTCATCAAATAGATACGAAACTAAGAAAAAAGTGTTCTCAATCTTCCAAAACTTCTTTAACAAATTCAAGGATATTCTTAATATCAAAAAGTTCAAGAATACTTTAAAAAATGATAAATAATTCAATGTTACCAGAGATTCTTCTGGTGATATTTTTATTTATCCCTATGGTTCAAACACAGAAGTTACAATCAAATATCTACAACTTGATATAATCAAAATAAGGGGTGTAAATATGGAGCAAAAAAATATTATTAAGATAACTGCAAACAACTTTCTAAAAGTTTTTTTCAAAAATCCTTTACTGATTTTTCATTCAAATAACTTAGTTGATTGAATTAAAAAATCAGCTTATTTTGATAAATATAATGTATCAATGGATGATTATTTAAGCAATATTAAATTCGGCAATATTGATGAATTAGATGACGATGAGGATGAATCTAGTGAAAATGCAATTGATGCAAATAAAGTGTCTGAATTTATGTCTGAACAAAACTTGCAAATGGAACTAGATACAAATTCAGACAAACTTGTTTGAAGCAATAATTTCTTACACGAATTAGGTTCAATTTTTGCAAAACAAGAAAACAGCGAACAAGTTGAATTTATTAAAGTTAACATTTCTGAATTCTTGCAATTTAAATTGGATGCATACAATTGATATTTAAATAAACACAACTATAAACCAAATGAAGTTGGTTATATTAAACAAATTGATAATTTAGAAATTAAATTGCAACAAACACTTAATTACTTAAATGATGACAAAATCAAAGTAATTATTGAACCTGTATTTGCTTATAAAATCGAGAATCAAAATGATGTATTTTATTTAACTTCATCAGCGCTTATATATGATAAAAAACTTAAAAAATATGTAGGTTTATCATATGTCGATAAAGCTAAGAAAGATTTATATCAAAAAAACTTTTATAACTACAACGTGCTAAAAAAAGAAAATATTCCTCTTGAATCTATTAGCGAAATTATTATTAATCCATTTGTTAATAAACTTAGATTAACTCAAAAAGACAAGATTGACTTTTACGAAGTCTTTTCAGCAATGACAAAGATAAAATCGCCTTCAAAACCAAGTAATAAATCTGATAAATTAGATTGAATGAGCGAAGATGAATTTTATAATTTATTCACCCTAATCGAACACGGATTATTAAAATCAGGAACACTTACATTGTATGATTCGTGAAATGAACAAGACTACTTAAATAACTTTACAAAAAATTCAAATTCCTTTATTTTGAGTGCTAAAAGAGGATATTATTGCGATAGAAGTTTAGGACTTAATTTAGAAGAATTTGCAGCAATACCTAATGTAATTAAGATATTTAGTGAATTTATAGACCAAATAAAAGAAACTCATGATATCTATAAATCAGTTAATTCATTAATAGAAAAATCAAATGGTGTTTTTCTTACAAAAGACAAGAGAGGAAGTTCACCTGAGTCATATGTTTACTACGAACCATTTGATAGTTACATTGACAAAATCATCAATTCTTATTATTTAGCACCCGAATTATCTAATATTGATTACAACTTATTTAGATATTGTTTTAGCAAAGATGCTGAAGATAATTTTGAATTAATAAATAGTTTAAATGATTATATAAATGCATACAAAAACTCAAAGATTTCAAATAGTTCTCTTATTAATATACCTACAGATGTATTCAAATCACCTGATAAATTAGTTATTAGAGCATATCTTTATGGAAAAGATTTTATGCCTTATTCATTCGGTAGAATAACTAAAGAATCTGAAGATAAAGTACTTGAGCTAATTAACAAATATGAAAAAATAAATGCAATAAATGTTAAAGCGGCTCTTGATAAAATCTTTAAAATTCACTTAAAAGACTCAGTAATTGTTTGATATGACTATGAAGGTTTTTCATCAATCTATCCAGTTATCCCCGGTACATCATCATATCAGCAAATCGTTAACCAAGTATCTGTTATCAAAACTCAAAATGGCAAAGAAACTTACAAAGAGAACTTTGTCATAGACACAAAAAACTTCGATTTATCTAAAACAATATATATGTTTAAGATAATTCACGATAAAGATGCTAAAGGTTATGTTGTATATAACAAGACATATGAAAATACAAGAAACAAAGAAATTCTTAATTTAATTGAAATTGAATACAAAAATAATAATGAAAAAATTCAAGAGCAAATTCACTTGCATTTTGAAACATTAGGAAACTTCAAACAAGCAATTAATGAAATCAACAATTTAGCAATCGACTTAAATGATATTTTTAAATCAACATCAACAGAACTTAAATCTAGGTTAATTTCAGATAAATATTTCATCGTATTTAAAGAAAATACAAGCAATGAAACATTAGAATTAGTTAAATTAATTAATAGCGATACTGAAAAATTTGCATTAGATAGAATTTGTTATATTAATGAACTACTAAGATTTAGTAGCATTAAGAAAGTTGAAAAATACATTACACATAACAATTTAAAACTCAAAACATTGATTACACCTTATTCAGAATTAGTTATTCAAAAAGGTACTATGGCAATGGAAAAAGCGCAAATTAGACACGCAAAACTAATTGGGGATTCACATTGAGAAAATGACATTGTTCCTGAACTTAAAAAGTACTGTGAAAACGATGTTAGAGCTATGATAATGGTTTATGAGCTTATTATGTACATTCTTAGACTTAAGTTCCCAGAACTTGATGAATATGAGTACAAAATTGATTCAGAAAAGTATGAATACAAGATAGAAAATGAGCAAATAACACTAGCCCCAAGAGATTAAAATAAAAATACAAGCAATTATTACGACTGAAACTGTAATTATTTGCTTGTATTTTTTAATTAGATTTAAGAATGGCGATTAATTCATTTAGAAATTCAATTGTTCTATCAATTTGGTAATTAGTTTTAGATTTAACATCATTACCAAAATAATTGTTTTGATTTTCTTTTAATTTTAATCATTCATTAAAATTAATATTTTTAGCAGCATAATTTTTCAAGTGTTTGAAAAACTTATGATTTGAATTTTTGTTGTTCCTACTTGTCTCAATTACATTTTTAATATGTTGCAATTGCTCAATTAATTCATAGAATTTGCTGTTATTATTGTTTGAATTCATCATTTCGTCAGCCGTGAAATATCTTTGCTTGATATTATTTATTTCATCTTCTGTAAATGAATATGAAATATTATATAAATTGCCCAAATGCGAATAGTCACCTTGTCTTATTTTTATTTTGAAACCTTCCAATCCTGGTTCTTTTAAATATTCAACATTTTCTCCATAAGTAGATAAGTAATAAGATATTTTAAATCATTCCATATCTTCTTTAGTAAAGTCTGGCTTGCTCTGTATTTCAGCTCATATTTCTTTCATATCTTCAGATGACTTTTCAAGTAATTCTTTTGGTATTTTAGCTAAATCAATTAATTCTTCATAATGACTTAAATCTTCAAGATTCAAAATAGATCATGGAGACATTCGATAAAACCTCAATATAAACTGACATATTCTCAAAAATTTGTTCATAAAAGTTGAATAAATATTTTTAGGAGTTTTAATAAAAACTTTATTACCTTTATTATTTTTTACATATAAATTATTAAATGGATTTATATTAGAATTAGTAACCCAATTATCAATACCATCCTCTGGATCATACCAAATTAAAATATCTTCATCAGGATTAAATCAATCAAGTGCAATTGATAAGGTTGTGATATTTTGGTTAAGATCATCTAAACGCTTATTCATTACATTATTATAGAATTTAGATTTTCTATTTTGTGGATTTTTGAAACCATTTGTATTTAGTGTATTTAAAGATCAAAAATTTGATTCTTCTCATTTTCTAGAGATATCATTTAAATATATGTTATTGTAATAATTTCAAAATTCAGTAGTAGCTCACTCTTTAACTCAAATATGACTTCTATCTACTATCTGATCAGCGAAAATATTTCAATCATCTTTTCCTGAGGAATCGACTTCAAATTCTTTCTCAGACGGCATAAGTTGCAATACTTTTTTAATTATTTGAATAGCTTCATTTTTATTGTAATCGCAGTCGTTAAAAATCAATTGATCAAAAAAGTATTTTTTATTGTTTATTAAATCTACTTCAACCTTCTTGCTTAATTCATTGCTTATGCTTAGTGAGTCCCAATAATTAATTGATCAAATATTTGCATTTTTAATTAATCTTAATAAATTAGGATCACTAATAAATTTATCTTCTTCATAGTTGAATTTTCAGAAATTTATAAATTTACCTGCTAATTTGACAAATTCTTCTTTTGTTTTACTATTTGTTGTTTCTGAAAATATTCTATTCACAACTTTATCGTTTAATGTTGTTAATAAGATATCAGAAAATCAAAATTGATCACTTCTGTTTTGGAAAATATCTTTTTCAAACTTAGATATAGAGCTACCAAATGTTCATTCAAAATTTTTATAAAAATTCTTAAAAGACTTTAAGTTAATTTTAAATTTTCTGCTCAAGTTATATTTTTGAGTTTTTTCATTGTTTATTTTTTTAATTATATCCAACCAATTGTTTAAAATTGTTTCATTAAAATTAGTTTCAACCACATATTGAGATAATTTAGATTTTAGTTCATTTAACTTTTCAATTTTAAATGATTCGTATTCAGATTTTGGTTGCTCTTTTTCGGTATTTGTATCTATTAATTGTTTCAATAACGCATATTTTTCTTCAATTGAATTTAATGTTGATGAAATCAAAAATTGAATTTTATTTCTTTCATTAACAAAATTGATCAACGATTCATTTTTATTATCATTAGAATTTATGAACAACAAATTCTTTAAATATATAGATATATTTTCAATAATCTTTTTAATTTCTGTTTGAAGTTCATTTGTTTGATTAATTTCACTTATCAGCGAATAAGACTCATTAAAAAATTCTTCAGGTTTATATTCACCCCCTCATATTATCTTTTTTTCTTCTTTTGTGAAAAACTTACTTTCATCTTCTTCTGAACAGCTTACCATTGTCAATGAAGAAAGCAATATACCTGAAATAGCACCTAATAATAAAAACTTTCTATGCATAATAAACATCTCCCAATACATAATCATTCACTAATATATTATGTAAAAATCTATTCAACAAACTTTACATTTTGTTAGGTTTATTCTTTATTCTCTTAAAATTCAACATTTCTCACCCTGACTGACATTTAAAAAATATCTAATATATCTTGATTGTACTCCTTATTAATCTCAATATCTTATTTTTATGTAATTTTTTTATAAAAAACTATATTTTTCATATTTTCTTACACATTTTGCTTCTAAAACAGAAAAATGATTTTTGTAGTGTCATAAAATAGGGTGATTAACGAAATTTTTATGAATTTAGTAGATATATTTAATTAAAAAAATCAGGTATTTTCTGTTAGTTTGATAAAAGAAAAATATAATTTAAATATGAAAAAAATATATCTTCACACAAATACTGAATATTCATTTTTAAACTCTGCTATCAGAGTTGAAAAACTCATTAAATTAGCAGTTGAAAATAATTTAGAATTCTTACCTTTAACAGATAAGGAAAACTTATATGCATTGCAATATTATTGAAATATGCAAGATAAGTTTAATATCAAACCCCTTATTGGTATTGAACTTGATTTGTCAGAAGGATTTACTGTTATTGTATTAGCTAAAAACAATAATGGATACGCTTTTATTAATCAACTTATTTATGCTAAATCTGAAGGTAAAGTAGTTTCATACCATGAACTTGATAATTCAGATATTTTCATTATTGACCATCAATACCTAGGACATAGATCTAAAGGTATTGCAGTTGATAAATATTTAAGTAATTTTTATTTAAATAATAAAACTCCACTTGAATATCAAACTGTCTATGCACCAGCTAAAAAAGTTTTAAATTTTGAGGATAATGAAATCCTCAGAGTTATTCAAAAAATTGGTTCAATTAACGAAGAAACTCAAACATATAATGAATATTTAGATGAAGAAGATTGACAAGATCTTCACGAAGATGTATATAAAAATATGTTATACATTGCACAAAATTGCAACGTATCTAAACCTAATAATTCAATTAAATTAGCTAAATTTTCAGACAATGCAGCAGCAGAATTTAAAAAATTATTAATTAATGATAGAACCAAAGAACTTATTTACAAATTCGGTGAAGATGTTGTTGTAAATAGAGTTAATTATGAGATTTCTGTTATTGCTAAATTAGGTTTTATTAACTACTTTTTGATTATTCAAGATGCAATTGCTTGAGCTAAGAAAAATAAAATTGAAGTAGGACCAGGTAGAGGTAGTGCTTCTGGGTCAATTATTTCTTATATATTAGGAATTACGGATATTAATCCACTAGAATTTGGATTGCTATTTGAACGTTTCTTAAATATTGACAGAGTTTCTCTTCCAGATATTGATATTGATATTCAAGATAACAGAAGAAATGAAGTTTTAGAATACATTAAAAATAAATATGGAGAAGAAAATGTTGCTCTAATTACAACGTTTCAAACTTTAGCACTAAAAAACAGCATCAGAGATGTTGCTAGATACTTAGATGTACCACTTTCAGAAGTTGAAAAAATTTGTAATGCAATTAAGTCAACTGACTTAAGTCTTGTTGATGCTTATGAAACTAATCCAAAATATAGATCATATGTAGATAAATATCCTAACTTACACGAGTATGCTTCAAAAATTGAGGGGTTACCAAGACAAATCGGAACACACCCTGCTGGTATTATTGTTTGTGATCAACAAATTAATAAACTTATTCCCACAATTTACAATAACGGATTAATTCAACAAGTTCAATTTACATTAAACCATCTAGAAAAATATGGTCTTATTAAAATTGACTTTTTGGCACTTAAGAACTTAACTATTCTCAAAGAAATTGAAGATTTATTAGAACCTGAACAGACTTTTGAAAAAGTCATAGGAGATAGTTATTCAGTTCAATTAGAAGATAAAACTAAAAAATTACTTAATAACACACATACAAATGGAATTTTTCAACTTGAATCAATAGGAATGCAAAGAACAATTAAAGAAGTTAAAATTGATTCATTTGATGATATCTATGCAATTGTTTCATTGTTTAGACCTGGTCCAATGGAATTTATTGGTACATATGGTAAAAATAAACAAAACCAAAACAGAATCGAAACAATTCATCCACTATATGATCAAATTGTTAAACCTACATTTGGAATTATTGTTTACCAAGAGCAAATTATGCAAATTGCACAGCAAGTTGCAAATATGTCTTTTGCTCAAGCTGATTTACTTAGAAGAGCAATTTCTAAAAAAGATGAAAAGCTATTACATAGCTATAAAGCTGAATTTTTCAAAGGTGGATTACAAAACAATATTTCTATAGACTTATTAGAAAAAATTTATTCAAATATTGAAAAATTCGCTGCTTATGGATTTAATAAATCACACGCTGTTGCTTATTCATTAATTTCATATAAGTTAGCTTTCTATAAAGCAAACTACCCACTTATTTTCTATAAAGTGTTAATTTCAAATTCATCATCAGACCAGCAAAATATCAAAAAATACACCGTTGAAGCTAGTGACCAAGATATAAAAGTTCAATCACCTGAAATTAACAATTCATCAAATATGGTTGAAATTGTTGATAATGAACTTTATTTACCATTAAATATGATTAAAGGAATTGGTGAAAGTGCTGTTGAAAAAATACTTGAAGAAAGAAATCAAAATGGCCAATATGAAAACTTTATAGTCGCATATCTTAGATTAAGAAATTTAGGAAATGTAACTGAGTCAAATATTGAAACACTTATTAAAGCTAATGCATTTAGAGAATTTTATGGAATGCAAACGCTATTAAATGGACTGATCATTTGCAAGCAACTTAATGATTTATTTGTTGCTTCATATAAGAAAATTGAAGGCGATAAAAAACAACAACTCCAAGAGTTTATTAAAATGCAAAATATTGAGCAAATTGAATTTGAACTCGTACCAAGTGATTTAAATGAACAAATTCAATATGAATCTCAATTATTAGGAAGCATTTATAACTTAAATTCAAATATTTCAAACAAACACAATACATTAACATTAGATCAGCTTACAGATCAATATGAGTGAATTGAAGTTATGTTAACTAAAGTGACTAAGGATGCTAAAGGTAGACCTAGATTATCGGTAACAGATTCAACAAAATCTGTAACAGTTTTTGGCTTTAATAATAGAGCTATTGAAATTCTTAATGATACAAGACCTAGAAAAATGTTGATTTTAATCAAAATTAGTAAAGGATTTTATAACTTTAGTGATTGAAGAGAGGTAGATAATGGATAACAAAAACTTACATTTATTAGTTGATGGAAACTACTTAAGTTTTCAATCATTTTATGCAACATATTATGGAAATCCTAATGACATTTTAAGAACTTCAACAGGTTTCCCTACTAATGCAATCAACTTATTCTTCCATCAACTTCTAAAAATATTCAACCAATTTAATCCAACACACATTTTTATAGCTTTTGATAGTCAAGGAAAAACTTTCAGACACGAAGCTTTTGATGAATACAAAAGCGGTAGAGCTTCAGCTCCATCTGAATTATTTGTTCAAATGGACAAAATTAAAGAAATGTTAACTCTTTTAGAAATTCCTTGAAAAGAGCAAACCGGTTATGAAGCTGACGATTTAATCGGAACTTATGTTAAAAATGTCGCTCAAGGAGAAGAGAAAATTATCTTTTCAAAAGACAGAGACTTACATCAATTAATTGATGAACACACATCAGTTATTGTTAAGAGACCTAAAAAAAATAAATTTGATTTATTAACATTAGATATTTATCCTGAAGAATATGGAATTTATCCAAATCAAGTTCCTGATTATAAAGGTTTAGCAGGAGATAGCAGTGATAACTTGCCAGGTATTAAAGGTATTGGAGAAAAAACCGCTATCAGTATTCTTGATAAATACAAAAGTTTCATTAATTTATATGAACAAAAAGATACTTGAGCTGATAATTTTACAAAATCAATTATTACAAAATTAGAATCCGGATATGACCAAGGGTTATTCTGTTATAAAATGGCTCAGTTATATACAAATGTTCCAGATTTTAATGAATCAAAAGATAACTACTTATTAAAACTTAATCTACAAAATGCAATGTCTATTCTTGATGAACTTGAATTAGTTAGATTAAAAGAAAGTATGCTAAATTATGATAGCAATAGTAGGTAGAATTTGCTCTGGCAAAACTTACTTTTTAAATACTGCAAGAGAATTAGGTTACAAATCATTAAATCTTGATGAATTTGTAAATGATTTATATGAAAAAAATACTGATTTTATCAACAAAATTAACAATAAAATCGGTAGTTTTTTAATCAAAAATAATCAAGTTTGAAAACCGTTTATTAAGCAATGGGTAAGTTTAAATCCAAATAACTTAAAAATACTTGAAAAGTATGTTTTTGAAGTAATTTTTGAGCACCTTAAATCAAATCAGTACGATTTTGTAGAAATACCAATTTTATATACAAAAATAGTCGATTTTTCAATCTTTTTCTCTACAGTCTATCATATGCAAATAGATGAAGAAAATAGGTCACAATTCTTAAAAATTAGGGGTGTGGATAACTTTACAAAAGAAATTTTAGACAACCAAAACAACTACAATTGAGACACAAAAGATTTTTTTAGGTCAAAAAAGGTTGTGCATATCCCTATTAATATTAGAGATAGTAAAGAAAAAATAAAAGAATTTTTGGAGCTAAAAAAATAAGTAAGTAAAATTAGAGTACCAAAAATTTCAAACACAAGAAAAAACAGGAGGAAGCACCGATGATTTATCAATATTTCGCAGTTGAAAAAGTTAACGAAATAACAATGGAGGACCTTAGTAATTTACGTGAATTTTACGGTCCATTTTTAGGTGCTGACCCTGTTTTTCTTTACCAATATTTATTAGATATTGTTAAAGATAGCAAATACAAAAGAAGTAGCTATGATTTTTTAACTCTAACTACATTCTTAAATATGCACGAAAACAGATTAAATCAAGCTAGATTACAACTTGAAGCCGTTGGTTTAATTGATACTTTAAGAGATGATGAACAAAAAATCACTATCTTTAGTATTCAAAAACCACTTAATGCAGCTGGTATTAAAAATAACCATTTAATTTCAGAAATGTTGAAATCTAAAATCGGTGATACATACTTCAAAATTAAAGTTAATAATAGATTGAAAAAATCAAACATCATCGAAACACCACACATTCAAGATGTTTCAGCAAGTTTCTTTGATGTATTTAATAATGAGAATGAGCAAGCTCAATATCCAAAGAATGAATTTGTTGACAATTTAATTAATTTAGGTAAATTAAGACAACAAAATGCCGATTTTGCACCAGTTGATTTTTCTATGTTAGAGCCTATTAGTTTATTAAACGAATATAAGTATTCAAATAAATATGAAGCTTTAATTAAATTAAGCACAAGAGATTTCTATAAATCAATTTCATATGGTTTCAGAAATGAAAAAATTGAAAACAAATTAGATGAATGAATTAGCAAATTTACTGATTCAAAAATCATTAACTATGTTTTATATATTTCTAAAGAAAAATCTTCAACTCCTAACGAGTGATTTAAACATGCAAACTCAATGATGGTTGAAATTAAAAATGCAGGTCTTATGAGATTCGACACAATCGAAGCTTATTTTGATGGAAAATTTAAAGATAAAAAAGAACAAAAAATTTTCCATGAAAAAGAAGCTTTCAAGAATGCACTTAAACATTAATTGGAGACTTAATTAATGACAAACAATAATCAAAATCTAGATTGAAGAATTTTTCTAGATAAAAACTTGAAAATAGATCCTGCACAGATTATTGCTGATATCAAGAAAAAAGAAATATTAGCACAACTAATAGATGAATTAAATATCTCAGATAAGGAAATTTGAGATTATTTTGTTCATTTAATTGATTACTATAAGCAAAGAACTATCGATAAAAATCTACCTATTAGAAATTATTTTTTAAGAGATGAAAATGGTAAATTGCAGTTAGTCAGAAAAATAGCAAATAATGATGAAGGTAGAAAATTAAGATTAGAAAATCACTTAATTTTCACAGACATCAGTGAACCAATTAATGATGAAGTTATTGAAAATGTAGTTATAAATGATGAAGACTATATTGACTTACACAAATATGTAGAAGAGTTAAAGGTAAAATTAAAAGAACACAATGAACTATCAATGAAGGGGCTTTTAATTTCTGGAGTAAGAAAATCTCAAAGAAGTAATTTACTTTCAAGAATCGCAAATTCTTTTGCATTAGATAACAAAACTGTTGCTTACATCAATATAAATGATTTAGACCAAGAGATCAAAAAAACATTTGATAAGAAAAACTCAAATGACATTGATTTTATTAAAAAACAGCTTAGTGAAGTTGATTTGTTAGTTTTAGATGAAATTGGACTTAAAAACTTAAGTATTTGATTCTGAGATTCAGTAATTATGGAAATTTTAGAACAAAGATCAATCAATAATAAAATTACTTTCTTTGGAACATACTTTACATCTGAAAAAATGTTTACACACTTAAAAGAAATTAATGAAAATAGTAAATCAACAACTAAATTAACTGAACAAATGCTTACTAAAATCGTTGAAGTTATGAGAGAGCTAATTTACAAGGAAATCTCAATCGGATAGGAGAAAAATGAATAAAACGAAAATTTTATTAGCAGGAACACCGGAGTTCTCGGTTCCTATTTTTGAGGAAGTTATCAAAAACTTTGACGTTGTAGGAATTGTTTCGCAGCCTGATAAACCAGCAAATAGAGGTTATGCACTTTTACCTACTCCTACAAAATTATTAGCTCAAAAATATAACATTAGACTTTTTCAACCTGAAAAAATCGGACAAATTTATGACGAACTTAAAGAATTAGATTTTGATATCTTACTAACTTGTGCTTTTGGTCAATATGTTCCTGAAAAAGTTTTAGCTCTTCCAAAATTAGCTTCAATTAATATTCACGGTTCACTATTACCTAAATATAGAGGTGCTGCACCTATTCAATATTCACTTCTTTATGGAGATAAAGAAACCGGACTTTCATTAATGTATATGACAAAACAAATGGACGCAGGTAACATTATTAAAATGGTTTCAATTCCAATTGAAGACACAGACACATCTGATACATTGTTTGTAAAATTATCAAAATTAGCTACTGAAAATATCACAAAATGACTTGTAGACTATGTTAAAGGTGATTTTAAGGAAATTGTTCAAGATGAAGAAAAAGTCATTTTAAGTCCAAAATTATTAAAAGAAGATGCACTCATAACAAGCGATTTATCAGTTGAACAAGCATTTAATAAAATCAGAGCATTCTCATCGAACCCGGGTGCTTATGTTATTTTAGATAACAAAAGAGTCAAAATTTATTATGCTACAAAACACAAAGTTCCAAATGGATTACCACTTCAATTCACTGATGGAAAGCTATGAGCAGTTGATTATCAATTCGAAACTAAAAAACGTATTAAATTAAATTACTAAACTTGATTAATTTTCAAGTTTTTTTATTTGCTTCAACTAAATATGTTTACATATTTAAAGTATAATTATAAAGTATGAAAAAGACAAAAATATCATTGACTATTAATTCAAAAATTAAAGATGCAATTATTTTTGAAAAAGAAATGAAGCAAATTATCAAAAATTTTGCAGAATACTTTGGTATAAAAAAACAAATCATTGTTGATGTTTCATTAGTTTCTCCTCAAAAAATTAAGAGATTAAACAAAGAATACAGAAACAAAGATTATGTAACTGACATCCTTTCATTTGGATTTGATGATAGTTCTATGTATGACGAACTTCCATTTATTCATCTGGGAGAGTTAGTTATTTGTTGAAACAAAGTTGTAAGACAAGCAAAATATTTTGGACACTCAATTAAAAGAGAATTCTGCTACTTATTCACTCACGGATTAGTCCACTTAGCAGGATATGACCACGAAATTGAAGAAGAAAGAATTCAAATGAATAAAATGGTTGATGATATTTTTAATCCTTTAAAAATAACAAGGAAAGAAGGTACAAATATGACATTTGAAAAATTAAAAGATTTACTTAAATATACTTATACACCATATTCAAAATTCCCAGTAGCAGCAATTTTGATCGGAGAAGATGGGAAAGAATATTATGGAGTTAACGTTGAAAACGCTGCTTATCCATCAGGTTTATGTGCTGAAAGAAGTGCTATGTTTGGTTCAGTAGCATACGGTGGAAAAGTTGGATCATTTAAAGAAATTCACATTATTAGTGGAAAAAATGAAATCATTAGCCCTTGTGCTGGATGTAGACAAGTTATGACTGAATTTATGCCTCTTGATGCAAAAGTTTACCAATACAGTAATGATGGAAAACAATTAAGAGTTAACACAGTTGAAGAATTAGTTCCATACAGCATCAGAGCTGAAGAAATTACAATTAAATAATTATGAAAATATGTTTTGCAAGTATTTTAGGAAGACCAAACGTAGGTAAAAGTAGTCTTCTTAATGCTATTATCGGCTACAATGTTGCAATTGTTACTAATGTAGCTCAAACAACCAGAGACCAAATTACAGGTATCTATACAGAAAATGATTTACAAATCATTTTCATTGATACACCTGGTATCCATAAACCACAAAATAAACTTGGTGAAGCTTTAAACAAAAATGCTTATGATGCAACTAAAGACATAGATGTTCTTTTATTCTTATCTCCTGCTGATGAAGCAATTGGTAAAGGTGATGAAATGATTTTAGAAAAAATCAAGCACGTAAAAAACAAGATTGCTGTTATTTCTAAGATTGACAAAATTAAAAAAGATCCTCAAAAGCTACTTGATAAAATCAAAGAGCTTAAAGAACACGGTTTTGAAACAATTATGTCTACTGATGTAAACGATCCTAAATCAATTAGTGCTTTAATTAGTGAAATTGAAAAATACGCTTACGATGGTGAAGCACAATATGATCCTGAATACATCACAGACAAATCTATGCGTTTTATAGCAAAAGAAATCATCCGTGAATCTGCAATTAATGAACTTTATGAAGAGCTACCTCACTCAATTGCTGTTGAAGTTCTGGAATTTGAAGAATCTGAAGATAGATTAGATATTGATGCAATTATCTATGTTAAAAAAGCTTCTCAAAAAGGTATGGTTATAGGTAAAAACGGTGAAAAAATCAAAAAAATAGGTACAGTTGCTAGAAAGAAAATTGCACATCAATTTGATATTCCTACATCATTAACTTTAAAAGTTAAGATAGCTAAAAAATGAATCGATGATGCAGATGCACTTGAAAAATTTGGTTACTCTACTAAATAATTTTTACAGTTGGTATTTGTTAATCAATACTAACTTTTTATATTATTTTTGTGTTTTATCATACCTATTATTAAAAGTTTGCTAAAATATAACCAATATAAAAAAGTTATTTTCGAAGCTAAAAAATAACTAAATATTAACTTTTTATAAAATTTAAGGAGAAAATATGAAAAAAGTATTAATTTTAGATGGAAGTCTTTTACAAAATGAAAAATCATACTCAACTAATATTTTAAATTACATTGAAGAAGCACTTAAATCAAAAGAAAATGTATCAATCGAAAGAGTAGACTTATCAACTACAAAGCTAAATGAACATTTTTTAACTAAGCAAACATTTACAACTTATTACACAGATGTTGAGTCAGATAGATGAATTCAAAAACTTAAAGAAACTGATTTATTAATCATTTCAAACCCAATGATTAACTTTGGACCTAGTGTCATAGTTAAAAATTTCATCGATGCTATTTCAGTAGCTAATAAAACATTTAGTTACAAATACTCAAAGCAAGGTGATGCAATTCCTTTATTAACTAACTTAAATACAGTTATAGTTTCAACTCAAGGTGCACCACAGGGTTGATACACTTGAGGCAATCACTCTGATTGATTAAAAGGAACATTTAAATTCTTAACAGGTAATGATTCAAAAGAAATTAAATACTTTGGAACAAAAGTTTCTCCAATTAATCAAACTGAACCAAATCACGTTGATGAACACATTAAAGAACAAGTAAATCAAATATTTAACTAATCCATCATTTGGTGGATTTTTTATATTAAATAAAAAAACATTCAGTTGCCTGAATGCTTGCATCTATAAGCCGTGTTCTGTCTAGGTCGACAATTTATCTAATGACTTAATGTCACTCCATTATTTTATTCAGTTCTAAAATAATGATTCCTCTACCAAAATTTGAGTTTCTAACTCGTGGAGTTTACCCGTTTCATATTTCTCGTCTCTGTGGCACTAGTCGTTTATACACATAATGCATAACCTAAGCTTATTTGGCTTAGCACGATCACTACCATCATCGCAGATGGTGTTAGCACGGACTTTCCTCTACATAAAATGCAGCTGTCGACTGATGCAAATATATAATAGCATTTTATTTATTTTATAGTCATAAAAATCTTAAAAATTCTTAAATTCATCTAAATTAATGAGAAAAATCATTAAACTTTTTATTATTGTTTAGTTATTTTGAAAAAACTATAAAATATTGCTAAATAAATAGGAGACATAATGAATAAAAATAAGAAAAAAGTTAGTTTTTGAGAATTGTTTTGGTTTATTATCAAAGTTACTTTTATTGGATTTGGTGGAGGTAATGCCCTTTTACCAGTTATCAAAAAAGAAGCAGTTGATAATAAAGAATGAATAACTAACGAAGAAATGGATGATATTGTAATTGTTACAAATATGCTCCCAGGTGCTTCGGTTATTCAAACACTTTCATATATATCTATAAGTCTTTTAGGTAAATTTAAGGGAACCGTAGTTACTTTATTTGGAATATTGCCTCACGTAATATTTGCATTTATTTTCTTAGTTATCTTGACTAAATACATACCTAGCGAGTACTTAAAAATAATTTCAGTCGGTGTGCTTGTTTCAATTATTGCTTTTCTGATTGCATTTGCACAAAGATATATAAAACAATCTAAACAATCACTCAAATTACCAGTCTGATTAATTATTATGCTCTTTTCAATTTGTGTTTCCTTGTTTGTTCCATCGCCTTACAATTTACCAATTTTCTCAATTGTAATTATCTTATTTGTCTTTGCTGTAGTTTTTTTAGTAAATAAAAAGCACTTTATCAATAAGCAATCATTAAATAAATCACTTGAGGAAAATGGGATTACCTTCATTAAAAAAGGAGGTAAATAATGCTACTTACTGCTTTATTAGTTTGCTTACCTCTTTTAATATTAATTTCACTTTCAATCTTTGGTGGTGGTCAAGTTTTTATGCCAATATTCCAATGATTGTGAAACTTTTTAGCACAAGTTTTTGGAGCAAATATTGATGAAAATGCAATCAATAATGTGTTTGCAATTTCAAACACTACACCTGGTGTTGTGTCAACTAAATTCGCTTTTTTCACAGGTTACCTAGTTGCATCTGGTCAATGATGAGGTTATATAGCAGTTTTCTTAACTTATGTAATTTTCTGTTTACCAGCCATTATCATTATGGTAATTGCAATGAAATATATTAAAAAATTTAAAACTAATACTTTCATTGCTAATATGTTAATCATTATGAAACCAATTGTTTCAGGAATAATTATTGCTCTTGCAATTCAATTATTCATCTCTATTTATGTACCTGAAATTTTCTTTAATTCATCTTCTAAAGGTTACGCAGGATGAACAAGCAATAATTATTTTGTGGGATACAAAAATATTCTGTTAAAAATCTATGTACCAATAGGTATTTTAGGTTCATATTACTTAGCTAAAAGAAGAATTTCTCTATTCTGAATTATTCTTATAAACATAGGAATTTCACTTATTTTATTTGCTCCTTATGCTGGATAATTAAAATCAAAAAACAAACAGTGTTTTTTTAATAATTACACTGTTTGTTTTTAATTTCTATTTGTTTACTTTAGCTTCTTCTCTAGAAGGTAAATCTAAAACTTCTTTTGCAACTGACATTGATTTAGCAACATCTGCTAAGTTAGGTGGAATAATGATTTTTGTAGCATGACCATTTGCAAGTTTTTCTAATTGTTCAATACTTTGTAATTGTAAGTATTCAGTTGAAATGTTTGCAGTTGTAATAAGTTCAATCGCTTGTTTCTTACCTGTCGCTCTTTCAATCATACTTTCTTTTTCTGCTTTTGCACGTAAGATTGTACTTTCATATTCACCTTGCTCTCTAAGAATTTTACTTTCTTTTTCAGCACTAGCTTCAAGGATTTGAGCTCTCTTGATACGTTCAGCTTGCATCTGTTTTGTCATAGCTTCTTGAACTTCTTTTGGTGGAATAATGTTTTGAATTTCAATTCTTTTTACTTTAATTCCTCAAGCATCTGAAGCTTCATCCAAGATTTTAGTTAACTTAGCGTTAATAATTTCTCTAGATGTTAATGCTTCATCAAGTTCAAGTTCCCCGATTAAGTTTCTAAGTGTTGTTGATGTTAAAAACTCAATAGCTAAAAATGGATCTTCAGCTCCATAAGCAAATAATTTTGGATCAAAGATTTTTAAATATACTGTTGTGTCCACTTGAATAGTAGCGTTATCTTTTGTAATAACGTGTTGAGCAGGGTAGTCAAAAACTTTTTCCTTAAAGTTATTTTTAACTCTGATTTTGTCAATGTAAGGAGCCATAAAGTTTACACCCTTAGTCATTGTTTTCTTGTATTTACCAAGTCTTTCAACAATGCAGAAGTTAGTTTTGCTAACAATTCTCACTGAAAGACAACTTGTAATCACAAGCATTACTACGGCAAGCACTGCAACAATTATAATTACAGCAATAACAATACCTGACATATAACCTCCATAATAATTTGGTTATTTTAATTATACCCCTTTGATTTAACTACCTTATATTATTTGAAAAGTTTGTTTAAAAATATGAAAAATTTACATAAAGTTTGGGATTTTACTTTTACAAAAATAAAAGCACATAGAGTTTTTATCTATGTGCTCAAGTGTTATTGGTTAAATTTCATCTTCTTCATCAATTTCTAATTCATCGTTTTCAACTTCACCAAAAATTGATTCTTTAACCTTAAGTAATTGTTTCTTCAGTGATTTGCTTAAATTCTTTGTTGTAGGATCATTTAATTGTTCATCGATATCTAACTGTTTACCGAAGTTAAGTTTAACTTTAGCTAATTTTTCATCAGTCGGTTCGTCAAGGAACATAATTGTAGGAATGATAATAGGATTTCTACGTTTTTCCTTGTAGAATAATGTACTTAATCTATCTTGAATTAATTTTTCCAAATCTTTAACAGATCATTCTGGATTATTTTTAATGTAGTATAGAACTGCACCGTGAGCAACTCTCCTTGTTTCTTCAATTAATTGTTTAGAAGTTTTCACAAAGAAGCTTCCTCTTGTTACAATTTGAGGTCTATTAACGATTGCATTTTTGTTTCTATCAATTAAGAAAACAATATTAACAAATCCACTGTCTTTAAGTTTTGCTCTTTCTTGAAGCATTTTTTCTGAAATGTTTAAAACTGTGTTTCCATCAATGTAAATAGGACCAAAGTTAATTGTTTTATTAGTTGACTTAATAACGTTATTGTACATTTCAAACACTTGACCTTTTTTAGGTATTAAAACATGTTTAGGATTAACTCCATTTTTAATAGCTGTTTGTCCGTGAACTAAACACATTCTGTAGTCACCATGGTATGGAAGGAAATATTTAGGTCTAGTTAATTTAAAGATTTTATCATGCTCTCACTCATAAGCGTGACCTGATGTATGTAAGTAACCATCAACACCATTTTCTTTAATAATTGCACCTAATTTGTAAAGTCTGTTTGTAAGTAACTCAACGACCATTCTGTTTCCAGGGATTGGACTTGATGAGAAAATAACCATATCACCTTTTACAATTTTAATTGTTGCATGCTTACCATAACTCATTCTAGATAATGCGGCAAGTTCTTCACCTTGAGAACCTGTTGTTAAAACAACAAGATCTGAATCTTTAATGTTAGGCAAGTCTTTTTTATCAACAATCACACCATTCGCAACATTGATGTAACCTAATTTTCTACCAATTTTAATTCCTTGGATCATTGAACGACCGAATGGAATAACTTTTTTACCTAATTTAGCAGCAAGCTCAATAATAACTTTAACTCTTGTTAAGTTAGAAGCAAATGAAGTAATAATAATTTTTCTTTTTGCAGCACGCATATGACGTTCCAAGTCAGTTAAGATGTCTGATTCACTAGGTGAATGCTCAGGTCTCATGGCATTAGTTGAATCTGATAAAAGAACTGTAAGTCCCTCTTTACCAATTTCATCTAATCTTGCAAAGTCTGTATAGTTTCCGATTGGTGTATAGTCAAATCTAAAGTCTCCTGTACACATAAGCGAACCGTTTGGGGTAGTTAATCTAACACCAAATGCATCGGGAATTGAGTGTTGAGCGGTTCAAAAGTCAGCTCTACATCCATTTGCAAACTTATAAACATCTGATTTATTGATTTCAATAAAATCAATTTTTCTTGTAATTTTGTGCTCTTCAAATTTAAGTTTTAAATATTGAATTGCAATTCTTGGAGCAAAAATCTTTTTGATTTTTGTTTGTTTAACTAAATAAACAACACCACCAATGTGATCTTCGTGTCCGTGTGTAATGAATAAACCTTCAATTATTTTTCCAGGTTGATTTAAGTATGAATAGTCAGGAATAATACCTTTAACACCAGTGTTGTAAGTGTCTGCAAATTTAATCCCTGAGTCAATTAAGAAAATATGGTTCATATGTTCTACAACTAATGTGGATTTACCGATTTCTTCAACACCACCTAAACCAAATATGTAAGTCGGTTGTTTTTCTCTCATATTGCCTCCAAAATATGAATAAATAATGTAATTTTTAATCAAATTATTAAATGAAATAATGTTAAATACATATAAATATGTATTTGCGTTCTATATTATAAACTATTATTAGTTTATATCGTGAGAATATCGAATTTTTATTATAAAAATAAGTGTTTTAAAATAACAAACTCTAAAAATAAATATAAAATTTAATTAACACTATTAATAAGGAGAAAAATGTATAAATTCGGTAACCTAAATATCCTACTTAAGGATGTGAATTCAATATTAAAACACAGCAAAATTAATGAAATTATTAAAAAAGTTAATAGTATTCATAACAACTTAGTTTTAAATTTCCAAAACACTGACGATGAAGAAACTAATGTGCTTAAGTATATTGATGATAATCTTGAATTTAACTTAGAGTTAATTAAAGCTAAAGTTGAATTTTTAAAATCTAGCAAAATAGATACATTAGTTGTGATTGCTGATGGAGAATCATATTTAACTACTAAAGCGATTTATGACTTTATTTTTAATAATTATTTAAATAATAAACCTGCTTTTAATATTATCTTTACACAAAACAACATTTCTCCTGAAGTTTTAACAAATCAACTTTCTTTATTAATAGGGCAAAAATTTGCTATCTATTATATTTCAAAGAGTGCAATTTCTATTGAAAGCTCTGTTTCATTTAGAGAATATAGAAAACTACTTGAAGCTAACTTAAAAAAAAGCGATAGTATTGAAATGTTAAATGCACTTATTACAGTTGCAAGCACTGAAGCAGATAATATACTTAATAAGATGGCTAAAATTCATAATTATTTATTCTTGAAATTACCTACAAACATACCTGAAAGATATGTTTCAATATTTGATCCATCATCATTATTTGTACTTGAATTCTTGAATTTTAATTCAAGAGAATTAATCGAGACATTTGTCTCAATTATTGAAAAGACCTTGAACACACCAATAAAAGAAAATATTGTGTTTCTTACAGCTATTTTTAGATACATTTTTGCAAGATACAATAACAAGACTGTTGAAGTTATTAATGATAATGATTTTATATTAGATTCCTTTGTTGAATATGTTTGTTCATTATATAACTCAAGTGAAAATAAAGAGAAAAAAGGTTATTTAACAATTAAGGATTCTGTTAATAATACAAATAGTTTGGATAGTGATTTTTCAATCACAACAAACATTGTATTTAAGAATAAAAAATACAACTTGAATCAAGACAATAAAAAATTCGACCAGCTAGGTCTCCTAGGCACAAAAGGTGAAAATCAACCTAATTTTAATATCAAAAATAATGCATTTGAGGATAATGATTTAATTATTGAATTTGATGAAATTTCAATCAATAATTTAGCTCATTTATTTGCTTTCTTCCAATTTGTTGCAATCTTATCTTCATTGTTATTTGGAGTTGACCCATTATCTCAACCAGGAGTAGAAGTTTATAAACACAACATTTATAATGCTTTACTAAAATAATATGACTAGATTAGATAAATGACTTTCATTTAACTTAAACATCAGTAGAACTGATGCTAAAAAGTTAATTTCCTCTAAAAGAATTAAAGTTGATAACAAAGTGGTTAAATCAATTATTAATATAATCAATGAAGAAGTTTGTTTAGATGATAAATTAATTGTTCCTAATCAAGAATTTATTTATGTTTTACTAAATAAACCTGCTGATTATGTTTGTGCAAATTACGATAACTTAAATAAAACTGTTTTTGAATTATTAGATGAAAACATTAACTCATATAAAGATATTCACACAGTGGGAAGATTAGACAAAGACACTACAGGGCTACTATTAATAACAAATGATGGACAATTAACTCACGATTTACTTTCACCTAAAAAACATGTCAAGAAAACTTACTATGTTGAAGTTGATAACAAAATTGACCAAAACTTAATAACTGAATTTGAAAAAGGTTTTGATATAGGAGACAATGAAATTGTCTTACCTTCAAAACTTCAAATTCTTTCAGATAATTCTGCAAATCTTACAATAAATGAAGGTAAGTACCATCAAGTTAAAAGAATGTTTAAACATTTTGATTTAACAGTGACTAAATTACAAAGAATTTCATTTGCTTTCTTAGATATTAAAAACGAAACACTACAAGAAGATCAGTTTAGATATTTAACTGAAGATGAAATTTTAAAATTAAAAAATAGAGAATATTAAAAAATGGTGTTATAATATTTAAGCCATCAGAACAGTAACCCACTAACCTGGTCAGGACAGAAATGTAGCAGCCACATGAGGAAGTGCTGTGTCTGGTGGTTTTGTTAGATATTTTTAAAGAGAGTCTCACGTACAGCCATGAGCTCTCACTTTTTTTATAGTTAATGAGATAAAAAAGAAAAACCTTACAGATTTTGTAAGGTTTTTTAATTATAAATTTGAATTAATTGAAGTTATATTATTCAACTGAAACATCTGCACCAGCTTCAACTAAAGCTGCTCTAATTTGTTCAGCTTCTTCTGGTTTAATGTTTTCTTTAACAACAGCTGGTAATGTGTCAACGATTTTCTTAGCATCCATTAAAGCAACACCTAATAAGTCTTTAACAACTTTAATGATTGCAACTTTTTTACCGTTGTCAGCTTTTAAAACAACTTTAACGCTTGTTTTTTCTTCTGAACCACCTTCAGCAGGAGCTGCAGCAACAGCAACAGCAGCTGTAGGGTCGATTCCGAATTCTTCTTTCATAGCGTCTACAAGTTCCATAACTTCTTTAATTGACATTTCTTTTAATGATTCGATGAATGTTTCTTTTGTTAATTTAGCCATAATATGTTTCCTTTCAAACTAAATATTTTTATTATTCTGTTTTACCTTCACTTACTAATTTAAGTGATAATGAAATTTGTTGTAATGGTGCCATCATTGAACGTGCAAGAATTCCAAGTGCTTCTTCGTATGTTGGAAGAGTAGCAACTTCTTTAACACCTGCAGCGTTGATAACTTTACCTTCAAATGTTCCAGCTTTTACAACTAATAATTTGTGAGTTTTAGCATATTTTGTAAGTAATTTAGCTGCTGACATATCGTCATTATTTGAGAATGCGAAAATGTTTGGACCAACTAAGTATTCTGCTAAGTCAGCAAATCCTGTTTGTTGTGCTGCTAAGTTGAATAAACGGTTTTTGTAAACTTTGATGTCAACACCAAGTTTTTTAGCTTCTTTTCTGAAATCTTCTAATTCAGAAACTGTTAAACCACGGTATTCAGCAAAAGCAACAGCTTTAGAGTTTTGAATTTTATCAACAATTTCTAAAACAACTTCTTTTTTAGCTGCTTTTAATTTTGATTCTGACATACTTGTGCCTCCCTTCAAAATCTATTATGCAATACAATTTGAACAGGAATGAGATACACTCGGTAACAAATTAAGTATAAGCATTTATACAGTTACTGTCTATATGTATTGCGTTTATATTATATAGCATAACTTAAAAATTAGAATAATACTTTTGATACTTTTATACCTATAGCATAGTAATAAAAGTAGTTTTATGAAATAAAATTAAATTTTTAATTTTCTAATGTTATTAGTAAATTTTGCTAATCAAAAAAATTGTAATTTTTCTATTTTTCACATTTTGTGAAAATTTCAGCTATTTCTTTTTGTTTTTAAATTTTGTCTTTATAATTCATTTACAGCAATCAGAAATTAATCAATTTCTATCGTTGTTTTTATTTCAAATTTAGATTCATAAAATGCATAATTTAATGCACTATTAACAATAAATTTATATAGATTTACAAGGAGACAATATGAGCAAAAATAAACACGTTATTATTTTAATCAATGGTAAAAGACGTAGTGGAAAAGGTTTATTAAGTAATGAACTTTCAAAACAATTAAAACCTCAATTCGAAGATAACACACACATTTTATCTTTTGCACAACCAATTAAACAAATTACTCAACCGATCTTAGATGAAATTAATTGAAATGGTCAAGACAAAGAAATTGTTAGACCGCTTTGAATCGCTATGGGGGAAGTTGGAAGAAACATCGATACAAACATTTGATGTTCAAGAGTTTTTGAAAAAATTAAATCAATTGCTAACGAATCTTCTAAAGCAGGTAAAAGCAGTTTATTCATCATTGACGACTTACGTTTCCCTAATGAGTTAGAATACTTCAAAGGAAACATTAATTCAGTTAGAGAAATGGTTTCACCTGATGATGAAGTTAAAATTGTTTCAATCAGAATTGAAAAATACTTTGACCCTGAAAAATTTGTTAAAGGTGTTGATGACAACTCAACTGAAACAAGTTTTGATAAATTAGTAAACATTAGTTTTGATCATATTGTTCCTCAAAATACATTAATAGATTGAGAATGAAAACCAATCTTTGCTAATGTTGATGTTACGGCTAAAAGTATCATTAGAAACTTTGTTGACAAACCTCAAAATTAATTTATATAGCTTATATACTATCTCGGAAGTTTATTCCGAGATTTTATTTTGCAATTTTAAGATATCAAAAAGCAAAATAAAACACATCCATCCGGATGTGTGAATAGCAATTTAAAATTAAGCTTGTTTTGCAATATCAACTAAAACTGCAAATGTTTTTGGTTCGTTGATAGCTAATTCTGAAAGCATTTTACGGTTAATTGTAACACCTGCTCTTTTTAAACCGTTAATAAATCTTGAGTAGCTCATTCCTTCTGCTCTAACTGCAGCGTTGATACGAGCGATTCATAATTTACGGAAGTTTCTTTTAACTTGTTTACGGTCTCTAAAAGCGTATGTTCAAGATTTTACAACTGCTTGTTTAGCAACTTTGTAACCGATTGATTTGTGTCCAAAATATCCCTTAGCTAATTTTATTCATTTTTTACGTCTTGCTCTTGTAACTGTTCCACCTTTAACTCTTGCCATAATTTAATTCCTTTCTTAAATAATGTTAATTATTATCTTGTTTATGAATTAACTTAACAAGATTAGATTAAAGCTTTAAATCTTTTAAGGTCTGATTTAGACATAAGAGCAGCTTTACGTGAGTGACGTTTTTGTTTTGTAGTTTTGTTTTGTGCTAAGTGTGAACGGTAAGCTTGTTCTCTTAAGATTTTACCTGTTCCTGTAACTTTAATACGTTTTTTTAACGCACTTTTAGTTTTCATTTTTGGCATTTTATTCTCCTTCTTTAGCATCTTGATCTTTTGATTCAAGATTCTTTTCTTTTTGGTATCTAAGTACTTTTTGTTTATTTGGTTGGAGATTCATGTCAAGGAAACGATTATTGATTAATTTAGGTTCTGATGTGATTTCAGCAATATCTTCTAATGTTGCGAAGAATTTTTCTAAAGTCTTGATCCCTAAATCTTTCATCAATAATTCACGTCCTCTTAATTTTAATGAAACTTTGATACGGTCACCTTTTAAAAGAAATTCTCTAGCTTTTCTACTTTTTGTAAGTAAATCATTTTCTCCAATCATCGCAGTTAATCTAACTTCACGATTTTGGATAATTGTTTGTTTTTCTTTTAGTTCTTTATTTTTCTTTTTACGGTCATATTTAAATTTACCGTAATCAAGAATACGACAGATTGGTTTAGGTTCAACGCTTATTAAAACTAAGTCCATTCTCTGGCTTTTTGCCAATTCAATTGCTTCAGATGTGTACATTACACCAATTTTTTCTTGATCTGCTCCAATTACAAAAACTTGTTTGAATGGAATATCAGAATTTACGTAATGTTCTGAAGGTGTTTTCTTTCCTTTTGCTTGAATAATATACTCCTTAAATAAATGTTAAGTAAAAAAGTGGTTACCCACTTCCTTGTTCTACTAAAAAAGGTATCAGAATTTTTGATACGTTTAATTGTAGCTAAACCCAAGACTATGGTCATCAGGTGAGAAGTGTCTTCTACTTTTCTGCAATTTAAACTTTTATATTGCTTTTTAATTTTATCAAAAAAATATTTTTTGATTAACCTTACATATAACTATGTTATATGTTAGTTTTTAACCAATATACCTATGTGTAAGGTAAAAAAGTTTTAGCAATTTTATTTATGCAAGTAATTACAAATAAATTTATTTTATTTGACTGTCTAAACCCAACTTTTATATGCATTTTTATGAACTAAAAATATTGCTTATTTGTTAAAAAATAACTTACATAAAATATTATATTTTTTATAATTAAACTATGAATAAAGAACATAAAACATCGTTTAGTTGAGAGTTAAAAAAAGAAGTCATAAACAACTTATCTAAACCACACGAAATTAAGAGGTTTTTAAGTGGTTTACTTTTTTGTGCTGCAGAAGTTGAAAAAGAGTTTTATGTTCTCAAAATTAAAAATGAATATCTTTATTCAAAATTGATTAGAAAACTTGAAAAAATTAATATTAAACCAATCATTAATCAAAAATGAAAAACTAAAATATTAATTAAGATTTCTGACCTTGAAATGATTGAGGAAATTGATTTTAAAGATTCACTTACAAGTTTTTTTGCTGGTGTATTCTTCGGAAGTGGTAGCATCTCAGGAAAATCATCAACTTCATACCACTTAGAAATTTCTTCACATAATCCTGGACACTTAGTAAAAATTCAAGAAAAACTAAATCAATATGACTTTAATTTCAACTTCTTGAATAGAAATAATAAATACATAATTTACCTTAAAAATAAGGAAAAAGTTATTGACTTTTTAGCAGCTATTGATGCTAAAAAGTCTTGGTACAAGCTTCAAAACATAATTATTGCTCGCGACTTTGAAAATGTTGTTAACCGTATTAATAATATCGATATGAGTAATATTAATAAGATTGCAAAGAGTACAATTAAGCATATTGAAAACATTAACTATATGTTTGAAAATGGATTAGATATTCATTTCACAGACAATCAACTTGTTTTATTTAGATTAAAAGTTGAAAACAAATGATTGTCACTTCCTGAATTATCAAATTTACTTAACACTGAACATAATATGTATGTTTCAAAAAGTGGAATAAATCACTGATTTAGAAAACTTAATGAAATTGTTTCAGAGCACAAGAATGCTAAAAAATAGAGTTTTGCATCTCGGTAACTTGAGATGTTTTTTTAATCAAAAAGCAGACATTTTAGTCTGCTTCAATTTCTATTGATCTTGTAAATTTAAGTCAAATAACTTAACTAATTTGTTTTCTGAATTTTGATCTCCAAATGAAAACTCAAGTTTGTTTTCATTTTGATTTAGGAAGATAAAGAAGTTTTTGTAGTCTTCACTATATACAAATTCTTTTTTAAGTCCACGTGTTTTAATATTATATGAATAAATATAATTTCCATTATCATTTTGAGCCATAAAGAACATTTTATCCCTATGCATAGCAGCTTTTGGTAAAACTTTTAAACTTAGTCCATTAACTAATGAACTAAATTCATCAACTGTATGAATTGAGTTTTCAATATTTTCAATTGGAATAGTTTTGTTTGTTTCAACATATTGTAATTTAGGTTGATTATCTTTTGTCGAAACAAAATACAACTTATGATCACTATAGTTTAATGATGAAATTTCTTCTCCATTTGCATACATATCTTTAAGTTTGTAAACTCACTTATTAAATAATGAATTATGCATTTCTTGAGAAATAAAGTTAATTGTTTCATTTGAACCATCATTTGGCTCTAAATCAAATAATGTGAAATCTGTTGTAACTGCATTTTGATAATTAAAAAAGTTTTTCATTTCAAAATCTAAATCGATTTCACCTGATTTTCCTAGAGGGAAGTATTTTTCAGCTTTACCTGTATCTGCATGTGTTGGATCAGTTGAGAATCATTTACCATCTTCATTTTGGATATTTAATCAAGTATGGTAGTCACCTTGTATCACTTTGTATGGAATATTTAAGTTCGATAAAAGTAGCGCCATTTGATCAACATAATGTCTACATACACCTTTATGTTCAATGTAGGCAAAGTCAAGTGAATTCATTGTTTCTTTACCTGATTCAGTTTTATAAATTAAGTTTTCTAAAACGTATTTACCTAGAACATATACTTTTTCATAAGTATTCATTGAGTTATCGACTAAACTAAGTGCATTTTCAACGTATTTATCAACAACTTGATTCATATCATTTCTTCTAAAGTCATTTGCATTTATTAAAATTCCATAAACTTTATTCTGTGGTGTAACTTCAAATGAAATTGATGATGTTGAAACTAATGAAATTTGTTTGAAATTTCTAAAACCTGATTTTAAGAAATCTTTAACAACTTCATAATATGTATCAGCAGGAATTAAATATCCATTTTTATCATAATTGATTCTTCCATTTAATGGTTTGTAGTTTTCTTCATTTGAATGATCTTCATTTTTATCTGAAACAACTCTTTGAACGATTTCTTTGAAATGTTCTCTAACTTCATCAATTGTCATTTCAGATTTTAAAGAATAAGTAGGAGGATTTATCGCAGCTAATTGCTTATTAAAACCTTTAACAAATGTTGAAAACATTTTGTTAATTTTTGCATATTCTTCTTTAGCAGATTCTGCATTATTCCCCACTACAGTATCTCACCCATCAATTACTGTATTAATTTTGCCAAAAATTACATCGGCAAAATTTTTGTAAGATCCATATTGCTCATCAGTTCCTTCAGGTCTAGCCATATGAAATACAAATGATTCAGCACGTCCGTTATAAACATTCGCATAATCGTTCAAGTAATTGTTAAAATCAACTCTTGTTTGCTCAATTTGTGATTTATATGATTCAACACTATTTAATTTTTCTGGAGCATTCGGTTCTGGTGTTACTGGATTTGGTTCTATTGAAATTGGTTCTCCTGGTTTAGCAGGTGTTGGTTCTTTAACATTTTTAGTACCACAAGAAATTGCAGAAATCAATAAACTTGTTGCAGGTGCTAAAAATAATAATTTAAATAAACTTGATTTTTTCATAAGTCTCCATCTGTAAGTAAAAACAAATAATTACTTTACTTACTCTTTATATAATCAAATGATATAACATTTATTATATTTTCAACCAATTAAATTTATTTATTCTGAATTCAGATCAATTACATTGATTGGTCACTTTAAACTTTTCTACAATGAAAATTAGTTTCAAATTTAGTATAATTAAATTACTAGAAAATAAAATGGAGTGTCATTTATGGATAGATATAGCAAAATAATTGAAGAAAAATGAAAAAACGAAAGAGAAAAACTTAAGGAAGAAATCAAAGAAAACGGAATTCCTGAATGACTAGAATTAAAAATTAAAAAAGTTGTTGATAGAGTATTCTTAGATAAAAAGTATGAAGACAAAATAAGAGAGTCATTACTAACTGACGATGTTTTATTATCTTTCCTTATGAAAGATCCTAAAAGACAAAATATCTATGAGAGCGTCTTTAAAGATGAATTAACAAAAATTGGAGTAAATGTTCAAAAACTAAATCCTAAAGGAGCTGAAGCTCTTTATTTACTCAATGATGAAATTGTTCATAATTCAAATGACAAACCAAGAGAACTAAAATCACTAGATTTTGTCATACATCATAACGGTAAGACAATTTATGTTGTAAATAAATATACAAATGAATGTGGTGGAGCTCAAGATAATCAATACAATGATGTTATTATCCAACTTAAAAATCTTGGCCCTAACACTGTTGATTCAGTGTGATTTTGTTTAGATGGTCAATATTACACAGAAAGCAGAATACAAGCACTAAAAGATATTAATGAAAATGCTATTATCCTTGATCTTGATAAATTAA
>NZ_JBLNNG010000007.1:0-39802 GCF_047785185.1 Mycoplasma sp. 4079
GATATTAATGAAAATGCTATTATCCTTGATCTTGATAAATTAATTACGAAATTACAAACTAATTCAATTAAAAAATTAAGACGGTAAATTTGAACTAAATTAAGATAAGAAAAGTAGACAGAAAACAAAACTGTCTACTTTTTCATTTCTAAATTTGTATTGAATTTATTATTTTTTTTGCAGTTTCAAAATCTAACCTTTTTCTGAAATGACCTGTTCTTGAAACACCTTTAAATGAAGCTCATAAATAATCACAATGATTCTTTCTTAATTCCTGAATTTTTTTATTGAATGCTTCTATTAATTCTTCATCAACTTCTACATCTTCAATTAACAATTTCACTTTATGTCTGTCAGTAGATTTGACTTGATCATTTGATTTTCATTCAGAATCGTGAAACTTAATATTTGTTTTGTCTTTTGTGTTATCACCTGTATTTATGCAAAGATTTCCTGAAACAACATTAAATCTTATATTTCATTCATTTCTTTGCTTTAGGATTTTTTGTTCCTTATTTCTTAAGTTTCTATAACTATCTATGAACTTATTATTTTCATAAAGTAAGAAGTCGCCATCATTTTTTAGATTATCAAAATAAGCTAAAGCAACAGGGTGCTCAGTATCATTGAAATTTTCCTTGTCTGGTAATAATTGAAAAATAACTAACTTTTCAATTAATTTTTGATCTTCTTTTCTATTACTATTAATAAGTGTTGTAGGAATAATTGCAACTGTGAATCTAACATTGCTTATACATCTATCTAATGATAGTTTGTATAAATCATCGTAATTTTGAAAATCAGCATCTATTTTCATTCTTCTAGCAGAATGCTTTGATAAATATGGGGGATTAGTTACTATTAAATCAAAGTCTTTATAGAATCAATTGTTAATACTGTCGTTTTTCTTTACATTTGAGTTTTTAGGTTCTAAATCAAAAGATTCATACTTCAATTTTTGATTTTTTTCTTGTAAGAATCTAATTAAATTATTAGCACCTGCGAAAGGTTCTAAGATATTTTTATTTCATAACTCATTTTTAGACATAAACTCTTGAAAAACAGAGTTATTTTCAAAAACATTTCTTTCAGTGAAGAATTGTCCGTATTGAATCTTGTTCATATTTCCCATGCACCTTTCTCTAATTTATTTTATTTTTAAAACCAAAATTTAACTCATTTTGTGTATTTAACTATAGTCTCTAATCTTAATTTTATTATAGCATTTTCAATTGCACTAACCTTTTATTCTTAAGTCTATATTGTAATAATTTTAGTAAATATTTATTCATTTAACAACCTTTAATAATCTTGAAAATCGCACTTTAAATAATTCGTACATTTATGTGATATCAACTATTGCACATTGAATTATTTTTAATTTAAAAAGTCACAAAAAAACTACCTTGTTAATTAAAAGGTAGTTTTTCATTTTGGATAAATTATTTTTTATCCATTTTGTCATTAAGTTTAACTAATTCTTTTAAGATTAATTCTTCTGTTGTAGGTTTAGCTGGAGCTTCAACAACTGCTGGTCTTTTGGCAGCTTTGTGAGCAGCAATAGCGTTAGCAATTAAGAAGTATCCTAATAAAATTGCAAACACAACAAATGAAACAATAATGAATGTTAATAATGCAGCTAAGAATTTTCCGTAAAGAACACCATTTGATTCCATTTTTGCTAATTCGTCGAATCCTAATACTTTAGAAATTGGGTTCATAATAATATCGTTTGCTAATGAAGCAACTAAAGCACTGAATACTGCTCCTAAAATGAAAGCAATGGCTAATAATAAAATGTTTCCACGTTTTAAATTGTTTTTAGCATCAACTAATGACTTTTTGAAAATTGAAGGTTTTTTAGACATTTCAATTCCTTTCCAAATTAAGTTTTTTATATATTTTAATTGTTTTGTATTTTAATAAATTAACGACGCTATTATACCCTTTTTTAACTTAATGCAAGCAATAAAAAAATAATGCTAATTTATTTTAGCATCATTTTACTTCTTAATTATCTTGTGAAATAACTTCAACAGCAACGATTGAATCGTTGTCTTTTAAGTTAATAATTTTTACACCTTTAGCATTTCTTCCTGTTTCAGAAATTTGGTTAATTTGAGTTCTTATTGTTGAACCTGATGATGTAATTACTAAAAGCTCATCGTTTGTATTGACAAATCTAGCAAATACTAAGTTTCCAGCTTTGTTACTATCAATACCAGCAACTCCTTTAGAACCTCTTCTTGTTAATCTAAATTGTTCTTTGTCTGTAAGTTTTCCAAAACCTTTTTCACCAAGTGTAAGGATTAATGAACCTTCGCTATCTGATGAAGCTGATACAACTTCTTGATTATCATCAAGTTTAATTCCCTTAACTCCTAATGAATTTCTTGAAAGTGGTCTAATGTCATCAGATTTGAACATACATACATTTCTGTAGTTGTTTGCGATTAATACAGATTCTTCATTTCCGATCACAAATGCTCTAACTAACTGATCACCTTCTTTTAATTTAAATGCAATAAGTCCATTTTTTCTAATGTTTGCAAATAATTTAAGATCAGATTTTTTAAACATACCTTGTTTAGTTACAGTTACTAAATATTGATCATCTGAGAATTTATCAACATTAAGAATTGAGATAATTTTTTCTCCATTTTCGACATCCAGTCCTGAAAGGATGTTTACAAAAGGAACTCCTTTTGATTGTTTTGAACCTTCTGGAATTTGATGTCCTCTTAATGCATAAACTTTACCAATGTTTGAGAATAATAATAAGTTTGTATGTGTTGATGCATGAATAATCATTGCGATATCATCATCTTCGTAAGTTTTCATACTTACTGAACCAACTCCACCTCTACGTTGTGTGTTGTATTCATCTAAGTCAATTCTCTTTACATAACCTTTTGAGCTTGATGTAATAACAATTTCTCTTTCATGGATTAAATCTTCATCTGAAATAACACCAACAGCTGATTCATCAATAACAGTTCTACGTTTGTCATTGAATTTTTCTTTGATTTCTTCAAGTTCTAAAACAATTTGGTTAATTAATTTTTCCTCTGAAGATAAAATGTCTTTATAATGAGCGATTTCAACATTTAATTCACTAATTTCAAGATCCATTTTTTCAATGTTTAATCCTGTTAATCTGCTTAAACGCATTTCAAGGATAGCTTTTGTTTGTCTTTCAGTTAAATTAAATCTACTTGATAATTTTTCTTGAGCTTCAGCATCTGTTTTAGATTGTTTAATTATTTTAACTACTTCATCAATGTTTGATACAGCGATTTTTAATCCAGCTAAAATATGAGCACGTTCTTCTGCTTTATTTAAATCAAATTTAAGTCTTCTTGAAACAACATCTTTTTGGTGTTCGATAAACACTTCAAGAGCTTGTTTTAAGTTTAATGTTTTAGGTTCTCCATTAACAATAGCAACTAAGTTAAAGTTGAATGATGTTTGGATATTTGATTTTTGGAATAACTTGTTTAAAAGAATGTGTGGATTTACACCTTTTTTAACATCGATAACTAAACGAATACCTTCTCTGTTTGATTCATCTCTTAAATCTGTAATTCCTTCAACAACTTTTGCTTTGTGTAATTCAGCAATCTTTTCAATGATTGTAGTTTTTTTAATTGCATAAGGAATTTCTCTAATAATAATTTTTGATTTTCCATTAGGTTGCTCAATAACTTCACATTTTGAACGGACAGGAATACTTCCTCTTCCAGTTTCATATGCTTCTAAAATTCCTTTTGTTCCAAGGATAATTGCACCAGTCGGGAAGTCAGGACCTTTAATGTGTTGCATTAATTCTCTAACTGTAATTTCAGGATTTTTAGCAAGAGCAATAGCTGCATCAATTGATTCACCTAAGTTGTGTGGTGGAATTTCAGTTGCCATACCAACAGCAATCCCTGATGAACCTGAAACAAGTAAGTTAGGAAATCTTGAAGGTAATACTGTAGGTTCCTTTTCACTTCCATCATAGTTATCTACAAAATCAACTGTATCTTTTTTAATTCCTTCTAACATTTCAGAAGCAATTTTAGACATTCTTGCTTCTGTATAACGCATAGCAGCAGCAGAGTCACCATCGATTGATCCGAAGTTACCATGTCCATCTACAAGTGGATAACGCATTGAGAAATCTTGAGCCATACGAACCATAGCTTCATAAACTGATGAATCACCGTGTGGGTGATATTTCCCTAAAACATCCCCTACAATACGAGCTGATTTACGATGTTGTGAACCAGGTGTAATTCCTAATTCTGACATATCGTAAAGAATTCTACGGTGAACCGGTTTAAGTCCATCACGTGCATCTGGAAGAGCACGTGAAACAATAACACTCATAGAGTA
Organism: Mycoplasma sp. 4079; assembly: GCF_047785185.1. Classification (NCBI taxonomy): domain Bacteria; kingdom Bacillati; phylum Mycoplasmatota; class Mollicutes; order Mycoplasmatales; family Mycoplasmataceae; genus Mycoplasma; species Mycoplasma sp. 4079. The sequence goes on from NZ_JBLNNG010000007.1 coordinate 4,378, forward strand.
CTCAAGGAATGATTGCTTCATTTCATTATCAATAACAATTGGAATTAATCCTTCTGTTGGTGACTCAATGATTTGAGATTGAACTTGATATTCATCATTGTTTTGAGGTAATTCTTCCTCTTCTTCAACTTGCTCAACTACTGGTTGTTTTTTCTTGAAGATCATTTTGTTATTTTCTTCATATTCAAATTCTGTATCGTCTGAAGCTTTTAATGTAACATCAATTTCTTCAATTAATTTATTGTCTTTGTCTTTATTGTCTATCATACAAACTCCTAACAGGATATATTTAAATGTAATTTAAATATATTATATATTTTTTACAAATTTATATAACATACATTATTTTACCTTTTACAATAGTGTGCAAGCTTTAAAAGTAAAAAAAACAAAGACTATTTTTTAGCCTTTGGTTTGTTTACTCACGCTTTTAAAGTTTTAACTTCTTTGATTGTAAGTGGTCTATATTTTCCTACAGGAATGTTTTCGACTGTAATTCCACCATATTCAACTCTTTTAAGATTGATAACTTCTTTATCAACTAATTTAAATAATTCCTTAACGTGATGGTAAGTCCCTTGTGTTAAAACAACAAAGTAGCTTTTTGATTCAATGTGAATAACTTGTTGGTTTGAAAATTTTTTGTTAATAATTACAGGTTTGTTTAATTTAGCTAATTCTTTTTTATCAAGCGGTTCATTTAATCTTGCTCTATAAACTCTTACAACTTCATATGATGGGTGCATTAATTTATTAGCTAAATCTCCATCATTTGTAATAATAAGAACTCCGGTTGTATCATAATCTAATCTACCTACAGGAAAAATTTTGTAAGGTGTATCAATTAAATCAGTAACTTTTGCTCTATTGAAATTATCTTTAAGTGTACATACAGTTTTTGGTGGTTTATTTAAAACAAAATAAACTTTTTGTTCTTCTCCATTAATTGGTAATCCATCAACTAAAATGTCATCGCTAAATGAAGCTTTATCACCTAATTTAGCTATATAACCATTAACAGAAATTCTTCCATCTAAAATCATTTGTTCAGCTTCTCTTCTTGAAGCAACTCCTGCTTTAGAGAGAATCTTTTGTAATCTTTCTTGCATTTCCATTAGTTACCTTCTTTCAAATCTATATCTAAAGGTGATTTACCACTTCTGTATTTGTTATATAAAGCAAGTTGCTTATCAGAAAAGACAACTCCCTTGTTAATGTTGTAATCATAAGCATCTTGAACCGCTTGTGAAAATCCTGCTTTTAAATCTTTTAAAGCTAGAGCTCTTACTTTTTGGATACCAGGATACTTTCTTCCTTGACAAATTTTGTCAGCTATATAAACCACAATATCAAGCGGCGTCATATTTTCTCTCATAGATGTGTGATATTTAACCGCGTTTAAAATATCTTCATTTTTAATTCTCAAAGCGTGTTTAAGAATTAAGTAACCTGTGTATTGGTGCAGCATGTGGTTTTCAAAACTATCTAATAATTCAGGTTCATTTTCTTTAATTATCTGCATTGAAACTTCTGGATCAATTTCTTTTGCAATGTCATGAACTAACCCTGCAAAATAAGCGTCTCTAGCAGATAGTCCGTGTGCTTTTGCAAGTGCAACTGCAAATTCAGCACAAGACATAGAGTGCTTTGCTCTAAGTGCTGTAAGTGTATTGAAAATAATTTGCTCTATATATAATCCGTGTTCTGCAATGTAATCTGCAACAACTTCTGGAACAAAGTTTAATTCACCTTTTTTATATAAAGTAGATGATTCGGGTCTAATTGGGTTATTTAAAATTAAAGCATTGTATTTTTTTGCATAAATTTTGTTGAAATTGTTACTTCTTTTGAAAACAACAATTTTTGCAAGCTTACAAATTTCATCAATATTTTTTCATTTATTAAGTGACATTAAGTTGTCTGAACCAATGAGTAAGAATAATTGGTCATTTTTGTATTTGTTTTTAAAGTATTTAAGTGTGTCAATTGTATAACTAACTCCACCACGTTTAACTTCAAAATCAGATACTTCGATTTTATCTTCTTCATCTGTTGCTAATTGAATCATTTTAATCCTGTGCTCACCTGAAGCAGTTTTTTTAGTTGTCTTAAATGGTGATGAATATGCAGGAACAAAAATTAATTTATCTAAATTAAGTTCATTAATTGAATATTTAGCAATTTCTAAATGACCCTTATGAACTGGATCAAATGAACCACCAAAAATCCCTATTTTCATAATACCTACTTTCTGTATAAGCTACCTTGTAACGTGAATTTGCTTTTTTCTTTGTTTACATTTTTATTTACACCAATGTTTGCAAAGTTAATATTTATGTTTTCATACTTTTTAATTTCAGTCGCTTCCTGGAATAATGGAACTGGTATGTAAATATCAAAAACATCTCTAAGCCCTGATATTCTTACACCTATACCAATGTATTCTTTATCCCTGAAGTGTTTATCAAATAAATCAAAAGCAACTCTATGCAAATCTTCGTATGTGTTGATATATTTGGAAATTTTATGTTGCTTTGTATATCATTTTTTCTCTTTGGTTCTGATTAAAACAGAAACTACATTTCCAACCAAATTGTGTTTAATAGCTCTTCCTGAAACTTTTTTAATTAGATCATCAAAGTATTTAATTTTAATTTCTTCATCCATATAGTAATCTTCAAAAGTAATTTCGTTCCCTAACCCTTGAAGTTGTTCTTCGTGATGTTGAATATTTTCATAATAATAAGGTTGTAAATTTTTAAGTATTGTTTCAGCATACTTACCAAATAATGTTTGCATTAGTAACATATTTGTAGATGCTTTATAAAGATCGCCAATTGTTTTTAGTCCCATTGATTCAAGTTTTGGAGCAGACCTTCAACCAATTCCGTGAAATTCACCAATTGGTAAGTGAAAGAATTGATCTTTGAAATTAGCTTCATTAGTAAATCCAATTCCAAATGGTTTTGAAATGTTAGTAGTCATCTTAGCTAAAAATTTGTTGTGAGATATACCGATTGTGATCGGAATATCAAAAACTCTTAAGATTTCTTGTTGAATTTGTCTAGCTAAAAACTTTGGTGAAACTTTTGTTTTATAAACTAAATCAGTTACATCTAAAAAACATTCATCAATTGATGATATATGAATATTTTCAGTATATTTTCTACCTAAAAAACCAAAAATAGAGTTAGATGTACTAATGCATAAATCCATATCAACATCAACGAACACTGTTTCAGGAACTAGTCTTTTGATTTCTTCTTTTTTCATTCCAACACGAACTAATTTTGTGTTTTTTAATTCGTAACTAATAGATACAGCTATTGCATGTGATTTACTTTTGCATATTGCGATTGGTTTTCCTTTGAGTAGTGGATATTTTAATCTTGCCACTGATGCAAAGTAACTATCAAAGTCAATATGGAAAATAATTGGTTTTTTAGTTGTTGTTCTCATCTTGGTAAGCTTTTGTGATTAAAAGAGCACAATTAACTCTATTTAAGTGTGATTTAACATTATAGAAAACTCAAAGGTTTTCTAATTTTGTAATTTGCTCATCGCTTAATTGTTCTTGATTAACAAACTTTTCAAAAAGCGAAATAAGATTTGATATTTCTTCTTTAGTTTTGTTTTTGATTAAACTTAAGAACATATCAGTTGAAGCAACAAAAATTGCACATCCAATTCCGTTAAAGTTTGCTTCTTTAATTTTGTCATTTTCTCATTGAATGTCTAATTGAACTTTGTCAGAACAAGTATTACTGTAATGGGTTTGAAATTTATCATCTAAATCTTTTTTGTTAACTGGGTTTTTGTAATGCTCCATAATCATTTCACGAGCTTCATTTTGATTAAAACGCATAAAAGTCACCTCCATTTTTTAACTCTTTAATAAGTTTGTCAATATCTTCATATGAATTGTAAATTCCAAGTGAAATTCTTAAAAATGAATAATTATCTTGAATGTTTCTTAAATAAGGAGCACAGAAAATTCCTGCTATTGTGTAAATTCCTTTTGAGCCTAAATAAGTAGCAACATCTTGAGGATTAATTCCCTTTACATTAATAAGTGCAATGTTGTCACCTGGTTTTGAGAAAACTTCAATATTGTCTAATGTAGCTAATTGATTGTGTAAGTAAGTTGATAAATCCTTAAGAATTTCTTGAGTTTTTTCATATCCAATTGAGTTGAAAAAATCAAGTGATTTATCAAACATAAAGAAACCACCTAAATCAGGTGTTCCTGGTTCAAATCTTGAAATTGTCTTTTTAATAGTTCAATTATTATCTTTACCAATTGCGTCAACTGAACCACCACCAAATTTAACTGGTCTAAATTGTGAAAGTAATGTATCTTTAATTGCTAAGACACCCATTCCTGTTGGTCCATAAAATTTATTTGTGCTGAATGCTATTGCATCAAAATCATTTAAGGAAGTTTTTTTATGACTAATAGCTTGTGCTGCATCAGCTAAAATTACAATATTTTTTTCTTTTGCTATCTTACAAATTGCATTAATATCTAATGAAATATTAAAGTTGTTAGTTTCGTTAGAAAATGAAATGAGTTTAGTTTTCTCATTAATGTCGCTTAAAATGTCATTTGACATAACAACTTTTGAATTTGTTTTTTTAGCAATTTCTAATCAAGGAATAATGTTTGAAGAGTGATTGTAAGAACTTAATAAAATTTCATCACCATCTTTTAGAATTTGTCCCATCATTTGTGCAAACATATTAATTGATTCAGTTGTTCCTGACGTGAATATAACTTCCGTTTCTTTTGCATCGATTAAATCAGCAACTTTTGAACGAACTCTTGAAATTGTTTGATTAACTTCACTACCGATTGGTGTATCTGCTGTACGTGATGAAATTGATTTATTAGAATAAAAATCAACTAAAGCATCAACTGCAGTTTGAGGTTTTAAAACTAAGGCAGCTGAATCAAAATAAACAATAGACTTTAAGATTGGAAATTGTTCTCTAATTTCTTTATTTTTCATTAAAGCACCTTCTTTAGAATAGAACGTAAAACAGTGTTGTAATTTGGCAATTTTTGAAACTCATCTAAAAAGTCATAGTAGTATGTTCTTTTAACTTTATTAACTAAAAGATCAAACTCGTGTTTAGTTTCTTTTTTTGATAATGACTTATTGTTAACTAACTTAATTTGGTTATTTTCTAAATACTCAATATCAAAAGTCAAATTATCAATGTTGTAATATTTAGCAATTAGTTGATAGAACATAAAATGATAAAAGTTGCTAATCATTTGCTTTTGAGCATCGGTTGTATTTTCTTCAAATTCAATGCGACTTAAAAACTTATCAATAAGTTCATTAAGTGTATTTGAAGAAATACTCATTTCTTTTTTACTGTAAGCCGAATTATCTGCTTGCTTTTTGATTAACTTGTAGTTTGCGAACTGCTCAATTGTAAAATAAAATTGCTTGATAATCTTTTTTAGATGTGAGTTGTATGCAATTACAAATTTAAGATTGTTAATTTTGATTGATGACATTATTTTGCTTTATCCATTAACTGAATTAATTTGTAATAGTTTTCTAAAATACCATTAACAAACTTGTAGTAGCTTTCTTCTTGTGTCACGTTTGATTGGTCTAATGCTGGTGGGAAGAACATTTTTGTAATTTCAACTGACTCATTGAAAACAATTTTCGGTTGATTATTGAACAACTCAAAAGCACCGTTTAAAATGATTGCTCTAACAACTGGAGAAAGCCTTTCTCAACTTCAGTCACTATTTAAAAGCGATGATAAAGTCTTTCTTAAAAACTTGTAGTTAGATGCGATTAAACTTAATCTTTTTGTTTCTTCAATATCAATAAAATCAAATTCAGTAACTACAGCAGGGACATCGATTGCTTCATTTAAAAGTTCGTATTTGTAAAGAACTTGAATAACATTTAATCTGATTTCTCTTCTTGATTTTTTATTACTCATAAAATACTCCTTAAATATTTTTTTAATTATATTAAAAAAATGTTTTTGTGTATTTTGCTTTTAGTTCTATGTCATAGAAAGTTTAAAAAATATCTAACTTTTAGTTAGATATATTTAACAGTTTTTTTTGCTTCAATCTTGTTTTTGATTAATTCAAGAAGTGAGAATAAAGTAGATAAAATAAGTACATAAATTGGAATTGAAATTAAGGTTCTGAATATGATTGGTATCATAATTATTAGATAATTATTCCCTACTGTGTAATTACGTTTTAAGAATAAGTTTGCATAATTAATGAAGACATAAGGTCCATAAATTCATCTACATACAATCATAACAATTAGAACAATTCCGATAATCATAAATAAGTTTATGAAATGACTTGCGATTCTCTTATTTTGATCTTGTTTTGTGTACACATAGAGCATTATGAACAATAGAACAAAAGTTAGAATAAATGAAATTGCAATTATTATGTATAAAGTCGCATCTGTAAGAGCACCAACTCCAAAAATTTTGCTGATTTTAAGACCCTCAATTAAGTTAGTTTTTTTATTTTTAACAAAGAATTTTGGATTATCTGAATTCGATACTAAAATAATTGTCAGGAAGGTAGAAAAGAGTGAAATAAGTACCGTTACAAAAGTTGCAATAACCGCTTTTATTGACTTTGTTTTATACATAAAAATGAATAGTTTTGTAATCAATACAACTGCAATCGGCACTATTGCATACATTCAGTATCAAGATCAAATTCCACCATTAAATAATAGTGCAAAAAAGTCTGACGCAACTCCTAAAAGTGCTGCTTTATAAGTTGTAAAAAAGATTGCATAGATAATATAAAACACATATTCAAAATTTAATCCAACTTTTGAAAGCGCTGTAAATTTAACAAGTGTCTGAACTATTAAAAATAGTCCCATTGTTATTCCGGCAATTGACATTTCATAAACATCGAATTTAAATTCAACATTTTTGAATCTTGAAAACTTGTTTTCAGATTCTAAATTGATTAAATAAATTAATTCATCAACTTTTTCAATCGAATTTCTTCCCTTATCTGAAAGGTATAAGGTGTTTATAAAGAAAATTTTGTAAAAAACATCAACAGGTGGTATTACTGCTGTTATATAAAGCAAATTAATAAGATGCTTTTTATTACTTAATACAAAATGCATTCTCGGGTCAAGGGTGTAATAACCATTTTTAACTTTTTTAGCTATCTCACTAGCATCGTAGAGTGATTTAAGAGAATAAATAACTCAAATTATTGGAGCAAAAATTAAGTATGTATACCATTGATTATTCTCAACTACATTTGATTTTCCAAAAATTGCTAAAACAACAAATGTAACAATTATTAAAAAGGTTATTATTTGAGAAATTGATTTAATTATCATCTTTTTATTTAAAAGACTTCTAAATAAATCATTGATATATCAATGATTACTTTTATATTCTAATGTTTTAATAAATTTTTGGCTTAATAGTTCTTTGTCGTCATATATTTTTGTCGTCATATATTTTTATATTATAAGTAATAAGCAAATTTTAGTAAGTAAAAAAGATAAAAAACAACTCCCAAAAGGGAGCTGTCTTTCATAACAAAAAAACAAATGAGGTCAGCGATTTCTCGCTGATATGGAGCGAGTGAAGGGAATCGAACCCTCACAGTCAGCTTGGAAGGCTGAAGTTCTACCATTAAACTACACTCGCATTCGTTATTGGTGTAAATATTATAACACACAATTAATTTTTTATAACGAAATTTTTTAATTTTTTATTTTCTCGCACAAAGCAAAGCAACATCTGGCGCGCCCGACAAGACTCGAACTCGTAACCTTTAGGGCCGTAACCTAACGCTCTGTCCAATTGAGCTACGGGCGCATTTATGGAGGCACCAACGGGATTCGAACCCGTAATCAAAGTTTTGCAGACTCATGCCTTGGCCGTTTGGCTATGGTGCCTTGTGCTAACTTATTATAGTATATTTTTTATACTATGAAAATTTTTTTATTAAATTTTTAAACAATTTAATGCACTATTTATAAATCTGATAAAAACATATATTTATTAACAATAAATATAGAAATAAATTGGTTTTATTAAGTTTTTTTAATTACAAAAGCAAATAAAAACACCATAGTTTGCACTATAGTGTCCTAATATCTATATAAATTATTCTTCAACTACTTCAGCAACATCTTCATCAGAGTTATTTTGTGATGCTTGTTGTGTATTTTGAGCATTTTGTTGAGCTGATGCATTAGCGAAGTTTCTGATAACTTCTTCAACTTGGTCTAATTTTGTTTTAAGAGCAGGAATATCTTTTTTGTTAATTAATTCTTGTAATTCACTAATTAATTTTTCAGATTCTGCTTTAGCTTTTTCATCTAATTTGTCACCTTGTTCTGCGTTAGCTTTCTTAATTTGGTCAATTAATGATTCAGCTCTAACGATTGTTTCAGCTTCTTCTTTACGTTTTTTGTCAGCTTCTTTGTTTAATTCAGCTTCTTTAATCATTCTTTCAATTTCTGCTTCTGATAATTTTGAAGAGTTTTGAATTGTGATTGATTGTTCTTTATTTGTTTTAACGTCTTTAGCTTTAACTGTTGTAATACCATTAACATCAATTGAGAAGCTAACTTCGATTTGAGGAATTCCTCTAGGAGCTGGTTCAATACCTGAAAGGTTGAATTGTCCTAATAATTTGTTATCTGAAGCCATTTCTCTTTCACCTTGAACAACTGTAATCGTAACTTCTGTTTGGTTATCTGCAGCTGTTGAGAAGATTTGAGATTTTGTAACTGGGATTGTTGTATTTCTTGGGATAAGTGGTGTAGCAATACCTCCAAGTGTTTCAATACCTAATGTTAATGGTGTAACATCAAGTAATAAAATGTCATCAATGTCTCCTGCTAAAACAGCACCTTGAATAGCAGCACCAATTGAAACAACTTCATCCGGGTTGATTGAACGGTTAGGCTCTTTACCTAATGTTCTTTTTACCATTTCTTGAACAGCTGGCATTCTTGTTGATCCACCAACTAATAATACTTCGTGTAAGTCGTTAGCTGTAATTCCAGCTTCTTTTAAAGCATCTTCAATAGGTTTTCTTGTTCTATCTAATAAGTTAGCTGTCATAGCTTCGAATTCGCTACGTTTTAATTCTAATTCAACGTTTAATGGTCCGTTTGGTGTGATTGCTAAGAATGGTAAGTTAATAGCAGCTGTTGATTGGTTTGATAAGTCAATCTTTGCTTTTTCAGCTGTTTCTTTTAATCTTGACATAGCCATTTTGTCGCTTCTTACATCAAAATCGTATTTTGATTTAATTTGTGAAATCATTCATTCAACAATAGCGTGATCTCAGTCATCTCCACCTAAGTGGTTGTCTCCTGAAGTTGATAAAACTTCAAATGTTCCGTTTTCTAATTCAAGAACAGAAACATCAAATGTTCCTCCTCCTAAGTCATAAACAAGAACTTTCATTGATTTATCAGTTTTTTCTAAACCGAATGCAAGTGCAGCTGCAGTAGGTTCATTGATAATTCTAAGAACATCTAATCCAGCAATTTTACCTGCGATTTTTGTAGCTTCACGTTGAGCATTGTCAAAGTAAGCTGGAACTGTAATAACAGCTTTAGTTACTTTTTTACCTAATTTAGCTTCTGCATAATCTTTCATATATTGTAAGATCATTGCTGAAATTTCTTCAGGTTTGTAATCTTTTCCATTTAGTTTAACTGTTTTATCTGTTCCCATTAATCTTTTAATAGAAACAACTGTGTTTGGGTTTGTTTCAACTTGTCTTTTAGCAGCATCTCCGACAATAATTTCATCTCCTTTAAATGCAACTACTGATGGAGTTGTTCTTTTCCCATTAGGGTTTTCTAAAACAACAGGTTGTTTATTTTCAATAACAGTAACAACAGAGTTTGTTGTACCTAAGTCAATTCCTAATACTATTTCTTTAGCCATATTTAATCTCCTTTTGCAATAAAATGTTTTTTCGTCCTCTTTTTAATTGAGTATATTATAACAGAAATTTAGCAAAACAATAATTTATTTGCTAAATTTTTTTATTTTATTTTTGAGATAACAACTGATGCAGGCTTAACTACTCTATCACCAATTTTTAAACCATATCTAACTACTCTTATAATAGAATTGTCAGCTTTATTATTATCGTGTTCGATTTGAACAACTTCTTGAGTGTGAGCATCAAATTCAGAACCTACAATTGGGTCAATTAATTGAGCACCATTTTCGTTAAATAGATTTTCAAATTGTTTTGCAACAATCGAAAATCCAAAGCAGTAGTTTTTAACAACTTCATTATCTGAATTTAAACCAGCATTCATAGCTCCCATATAATTGTTATATGGTTCCATAAATTCTTCTAAAAACTTAGATAATGCATATTTTTTGTTTTCTAAAACTTCTTGTTTTTTTGCTTCATTAGTTTTTGTAACTAATTCTTCATATTTTTGCTTGAAGTTTCCATCTAATTCTTGAAGTTTTAATTTGTATGTATATTGATCTAATTGAATTTTGTTTTCTAATTCTTTAACTTTTGCATTTAAAGAAGTAATTTGTGAAGATAATTGGATTTTTTCTGCATTAAGTTTTTCAATTTCTGCAGCTAATAATTCTTTCTCTTTATCATTAGCTTTTGATTCTTCTTTTTTAATGTGTGAAATCTGAAGTTTTATGTCTTTTAAATTAACATAAGCTTTTTTACCACGGAAGTCTTTAAAAATGTAATCACTTGGAAACACTAATTTGATAGTTAATTTTTTATTAAATTTTTGACCAATTAAATATTTGTCAAAATCAGGTAAGTATTCATTTTTACCAACTGTGATTGTTTTTTTACCTTTAAATTCAATAATTTCTTTTGAATCTAAGAAAAGCTCAAATTCAGCAGTAATTTTATTACCCTCAAAAATCTTTCCCTTTGTTAAATAATTATTCATTTTTCTCCTCTTTTACTCCTAATTTTTACAGCAAGATTATTTTTTCTTATTGCTTAAAATTCTTTCTAACATTGCAAGTGCAGTCTTCATATCATCATATTTTGAAGTAGTAGCACCTACTATAGCAATTTCAGTGATTTGATTATGATTGCTAATTTTCTTTGACATATATGTTCCTGAATTATCAATTTGAATTCTTATGTTTTCCTCATCTTCAATTTGAGATTCAATACTTTCTCAAATTGAGTGATTTTCAATCAACTCAATCATTTTTGAAAGGTCTTCTCTTTGAATATTTTGACTCAAGATAATGTTATTTTTCCCATAAACATTATTTTTATTTCTTGTTCTAGTCTTGAAGTTGCCAAAAACATTTCTAACAAATGAGTTGATAAGCTCTTGATATTTTTGAACTGCTTCTTTTAAAATAGGTTCTAAAATTGCGACAGTTTCAGGAATTTCACAAAGTGGTTTATCAACTAATCTTTCTTTGAAAATTCTTACTGCTGTTTTAACATCAGTCATTTTAAATTCGTTATTTTCAATATTTAAAATTCTTGAAAATACATCACCATTTGATGTAACTAATACAATTGTTGCTTTTGTAGGTGACAATACAACTAAATCAATACTTTTAAGAAGTGTTTGATCATCGATATTATTAGTTGTAATCATTGTATAACCTGACATATCTGCAATAATTTGAGCTGCTTTTTCGACTGTATTATCAATATCAACTTTTTTGTTTGCTAATATAGCTTCAATTTTGTTTTCAAATTCAGATGTCTGTGGTTTAGCAAGATATTTAGCATAATAATTAAGACCTAATAAAGTAGGAATTCTTCCACTTGTTCCTGACTCTTTTATAAGGTAACCTAACTCTTCAAGCTCACCTAAAATGTATCTCATTTTAGCACTTGAAAAATCTAATTCAGGATGTACCTTACTATATTTTTCAACTAAATATGCGCTACTTACAGCGTTTCCTGTTTCAATGTAAGCTTGAACTGTAGATCTTAAAACTGGTTCATGTTTTGGTTTTAATCTTGTGTAATCTGAAGTTTCTTTTTTTGTTTCCATAGAAAATATTTTAGCATAAGTTAGCAAAAAACAAAGCTAATTGCTAAAATTATTTACAAGATTAATTCTTCTTTATTTTAATAAAGAAGTCTTTTGCTAAATTAACAATTAACTTTGTTTTTTAATTACATAATAGATAGCATTATCACTAAAATCTAATGCATTTTTGGTTTCTTTTCCTAAACTATCTCTATGTGCATATTTATAAATTTGTTTAATTCCAGCTTCATTTAAAAGCGACATAATTTCATCAAAATCATAATAAGATAAAACTCCTTTTTGTCCTTCTTGATAGTAGATAAAGTCACCTTTATCTCAGTTAGAAATATTTTTAAACTTAATTTCTTTTTCTTGCTGCTTAATTAATTTTTCTCTATTAATATCACCTTTAGCTTCGTGAGCGCTAAAAACTATGTATCCATTTGGTTTTAGTGCAGCATAAGCATTTTTTAATGCATTAATTTTATTAATTCTATAAGGAATGCACATTAGTGAATTGAATGTGAAGATCATAAAATCGTATTGCTTTTGATATTTATAATTTGATAAATCAACTTCATAAAAATTCACATTTATGTTAGTTTTGTTTGAATGATTTTGAGTTAAATATTCTTTAGCTTTTTTAATTGAATTTTTACTAATATCATAGCCGTCAAGGTTCAAAAATCCTAAATCAAGTGCTCCAAATATAAAACGTCCAGTACCTGTTCCTAAATCTGCAATGTTTGCAGTTTTAGGAATATTTAGATTTTTTAGTCAATATTTTTCAGCATTTAAAATACCAACATTTTCAATAGCTTCAAAATAATGTTTCAGTGAACTATCAGTATCATAAACTGAAGTTAACTCATTAACAGACATAGTAATAGTTTGTGAATTTTTCATAAAGCAATTATATTAAAAGTTAGATTATCACGCTCGATTTTTAGACTAATTCATAAGCTGCACAAAGATAAAAAGCTAATATTTAATTTACAAAATTAAATAAATACACTTTTTTAAAAAAAGTATAATATATAAGCAATTTATAAATAGCTTTATAAATTATCAAAAGTTTAGTTTAGATATAGAAAGGAAGCAAAATTATGAAAAAAGTTGCTATTAACGGATTTGGAAGAATCGGAAGATTATTCTTACGTAGATTATTACAAACAAACTCAAAAGATATGCAAGTTGTTGCTGTTAACGACTTAACAGATCCAGCTACATTAGCTCACTTATTAAAATACGATACAGCATACCACACATTACCAGTTGATGTTGAAGTTAAAGAAGGTGCTATTGTTGTTAATGGAAATGAAATTAAAGTTTTATCAGAAAGAGACCCTGAAAACTTACCTTGAGCAGAATTAGGAATTGACCTTGTTGTTGAATCAACAGGATTCTTCACAAAACGTGAAGGTGCAGAAAAACACTTAAAAGCAGGTGCTAAAAAAGTTGTTGTTTCAGCTCCATCAGATAAAGATGTTAAAACAATCGTTTACAACGTAAACCACAACATCTTAACAAGCGAAGACAAATTAATCTCAGCTGCTTCATGTACAACAAACTGTTTAGCTCCAGTTGTTAAAGTTTTAGTTGATAACTTCGGAATTAAAAGTGGTTTCATGACAACAGTTCACGCTTACACAGCTGACCAAAGATTACAAGATGCTCCTCACAAAGACTTAAGAAGAGCACGTGCAGCAGCACAAAACATTGTTCCTACATCTACAGGAGCAGCAAAAGCTATCGGATTAGTAGTTCCAGAAGCTACAGGTGTTTTAAGTGGTTCAGCTCTTAGAGTTCCTACAATTACAGGTTCAGTAGTAGACTTAACAGTTGTTTTAGACAAACAGCCAACAGTTGAAGAATTAAACGCAGCTGTTAAAGCAGCAGCAAGTGAAACATTATTATATACAGAAGCTCCATTAGTATCTTCTGATATCATTGGTGCTACATATGGTTCAATCTTTGACGCTCAATTAACAGATGTTTTAGAAACAGAAAATGGAAGACTTTACAAAGTTATTTCATGATATGACAACGAAATGTCATACGTTTCACAATTAGTTAGAACAGTAGAACACTTCGCTAAATTATAATAATCAATGACACAGCTATACAGCTGTGTTTTTTGTTACTCATCTCAAAAACTTAATATAATTAATATATTAATCATATTAAGGAGAAAATATGCCTTTTACATTAATCGCAATTTCTGTGATTGAAGTTATCTTAGGTTGATTTGTTATTTTCGAAAAATCTGGTCTTTTATTTTACAAATCACTTCTAAAATTAACTAATGCAAAAATTGAACAACTTAAAACTTGAAATAAACAAAACAAAGTGGTAAACATAAAATACCTTGAAGGTAAAGATTATCTATTGAAAACTATCCAAAACAAGGTTATTATCCCTGCAATAGTTTTATTTTTCGTTCACATAGTTTTATATGTTGTTTTATTTTTAGAACTATTTTTACTACCTGGTAATGATCGTTTTAATGAAACATATAAAATATTATCCCCGATAGTTGTTATACCAATTAGTTATTTACAATTCTTTTCATTGTTTATTATTCCTTACTTTTTTGTGTTCAAGAAAAGGTTAAATGATGAATTCAAAAAAGCTAAGAAAGTTAGATTTAGTCCTAATGTAGAAATGTTTGAAGGGGTTGAATTAACTGAACCACAAATGTCTGACATAAACTTATTCAAATTTAATGATAAAAACCTTAGATTAATTATTTGAAAACCTTTTGTTTTCTATGGTAAAGCTGAATCATTTGGTTCAATTTTCCCTATTAATATAGCTTCAAGAAAAATGAAAAACAGAGCTGACATCGAAAAATTAACATACTTCTTATTAAACTTCGATTCAATCGGAGATTGGCTTAAATCAGAAGATAAGCAAGTTTATGTTAAAGTATATAGAGCATTATTTGAAACTCAAAATTTCTTATAAATTAAACTATAAAACTACTTTTAAAGCTTACTCACTAGCTTAAAAGTAGTTTTTCTTATTATCAAGTTAACTGAAAATACTTTTTATTTTCTTTAAGTTCATAAGTTGTAAAAAATAATATAATATTAAAATATTATATTATTAGGAGGGTTAAATGATATATGACAAGTTTGTCAACGTAGGTAAATATGATTATGGCAATAGTAGCTTAAGTAAATCAATGAATTTAATTAATTCATATGATTTTGATAATTTACCATATGGTGTAACTAATATTGATGAAAATATTAGAATAGTTAAACTTAATTACACACCATTTTATAACCATTTATTTGGTGAAATTCATAATAACACTATTGATATTCATATTAATTTACTTGATACAAAAGAAGTTGTTTATTATGATTTAAATCCAAATAATGTAAACAATGAAATTTTGAATGAAAATAAAGATAATGATGTTAAGTTCGTTCAAATGAATTCATACGATAATAAATTAATGTTAAACAAAAATGAGTTTGTTCTTTTCTTTGAGAATGAAACACATATGTTTGATTTATTAGACAAAAATAGTCCAAAAGACAAGATAATAATTAAAATTAAGACCAATAATTAATTAGGAGAAATTTATGTACTCAATTAAAAAAATATTATTAAGACCTGAGTTTTTTGACGGTTGAACTGATGTAACTATTAAAGGGTGAGTTTCATCAAACAGAGGAAATAAAAAAATTCGTTTCATTGAAGTAAACGATGGTTCAACTATTTCAAACTTGCAAGTTGTCTTCAAAGGCGAAGCTTTTGATTTTGACTTATTAGACCAAACTAAACCTGGTTCAGCAATCATTATTAAAGGTTCATTGCATGCAACACCAAATGCACCTCAACCAATTGAATTAGTAGCTACAGAAGTTACAGTAAAAAAAGTTGATGAAGATTATCCAATTCAAAACCAAGAAATCAACCTTGAAACATTAAGAGAAATTCCACACTTAAGACACAGAACAAACTTAATTAAAGCAATTATGCTTGTTAGATCAACGTTAGCTCACGAAATCCACAAGTACTTCATTTCAAAAGAATTCTTCTTAATGGCTTCTCCAATTATTACAAGTAACGATGGAGAGGGAGCTGGAGAAACTTTTATAGTTTCAGATAACGAATCAAAAGATCCATTCTTTGGAAAATCTAAGAAAGCTACATTAGGTGTTACCGGACAATTACACGGTGAAAGTTACGCAGTTGGAATGAACAAAATTTATACTTTTGCACCTACATTTAGAGCAGAAAACTCAAACACAAAAAGACACTTAGCAGAATTCTGAATGATTGAACCTGAAGTTGCATTCTACAACTTATTTGATGTTATTCATTTAGCAGACGATATGCTTAAAGTTGTTGTAAGAAACACATTAGCTAAAAACAAAACTGAAATTGAATATTTAGATAAAGTAACAAACAATGGTTTAATCAAAAGATTAGAACACTTTGTTGAAACACCTTTAAAAATCATTGATTATAAAGAAGCAATCGAAGAACTTAAAAAAGTTGCAGATACATTTGAAAACAAGGATATTTACTTCGGTTTAGATTTAGCTTCAGAACACGAAAAATACTTAACAGATAAGCTTTATAAAGCACCGGTTGCAGTAATTAACTTCCCTAAAGATTTCAAAGCATTCTATATGAAACAAAACGAAGATGGTAAAACAGTTGCAGCATTTGACTTATTAGTACCTGGTGTAGGAGAAATGATTGGTGGTTCTGAACGTGAATCTGATTATGATAAATTAGTTACACGTGTAAAAGAATTAGGTATTGACCAAGAAGACTTACAATGATACTTAGACTTACGTAGATTTGGGCACATGTTAACTTCAGGATTTGGAATTGGATTTGAAAGATTAGTTATGTATGTCACTGGTACAGAAAACATTAGAGAAACAATTCCATACCCAAGAGCAAACGGAAGCATCAAAATGTAATTTAAACACTCTTTATGAGTGTTTTTATTTTTAAAAAGACGTGTAAATAATATAATAATTAAATAAAGGAGTTTAATGAAATTAATATTTAACGATTTGCCAATTTGAGCTCACTTACTCATCTTAGCCGTATTTTTTGCAATTTTAATTGTAATACTAACTTTTGCACATTCTTTCATTCAAAAAACTGTAAGATTAACAAATTCATATAAACAAGTGCAAATTCGAAAATGAAGTCAAGAAAATAAAGTTGTGAATAAAAAGTATTTAGAAGGAGCTAAAAAGATTTTTAAATATATCACTATACCATTTATTATGCTTTCTGCTTGAATTTTTATCTCACTTGTCTTTTCTATTATGGATATAGTATATTCAGCTAGAGAATTAAGTATTAGTGATTCACTTGATACATCTGTTTTATATACATTAATAATAGCATGCAGCTGCATAATAATCACATTAATGTTCATTTTTCATATTGTTATGTATTCTATACAATATGCAAAATTTGTTAAATTACTTAAACAAATTAAAAATAGCAAAATACAATGAAAAGAAAATGCAAAACTATTCACTAAAGCATATGACAATAATGGAAGCTCAACCGACTTTGAACTTAAAAATATTGGCGCAAATAGCGACTTCAATAAATTTATGAATAATGGTGTTATAGGATTAGCTGTCAAAGGTGCAAGAGAGTTGTTTGCTCCTAAATTGTGAAAATGAAACAAAGAAACCTACAGCGATATCACATACTTTGTATTCAATTTTGAAGATATCGAAGAATTTTTAGTTAATGAAAATGATTCGTATGTTAGAGTTTGAAAAGAATTAAATCAAAAGTAAATGAAAATCAACTAGATAGAAAATTCTAGTTGATTTTTTTAATTAATAAAACTTTTTAATTAATTGGTAAAGTGATTCTATAACATTTGTATCATCAACATGCATTGAATCAACATTTACATATTGAGTTTCAAATAATGCATAGTATAGAACCTTACCCTCTTTAAATCATTTAGGTAATATTGCGTTTTTATATAATTTTGTGAAATTTGGAAGTCTATATGAGAGTGTTGTTGCTCTGTTTTTGATTATTAATTTGTCTAATTTCATTTTTTTAGGAAATTCTTTAGTTGAAATTTTTGAATAGAAATAATCTAAAAGATTTTTATGTTCTTCTGTTATATCAATAATTTCTCAACCTCTCATTGTTTTATGTCATACACGAGCTACTACGATGAAGTTTTTAAATAATAAATATGAGAAGTATCCATTCATTAAGATTAAAGCAATGATAATAAGTAAGTTTGTTATTCTAGTAATACCTTTGTCAGTATTTGTTCCTAAAAAATCTTTTAAAAAATATACCGATGCAAGACAAATTGCAAATACATTAAAAATAAATTGAAGCGAAATTAAAATATTTAACATAATGTAATGAAAGTTTCAATATTTATTCATTCTTTCATCTATTTTGTAAGAATTAAAGAATTTTTCATTATTTTGAAAATGTACTGCATTCATTTTTGCATGATTAATGAAGTTTCCATAAGTAATAGCAATAGATGCAAATAGCAATAGTCCTGTACTACTAAATGCAACTGCTAATCAAAAAAATACACTTGACATAAGACTCCTTTTAGTTTATTAATATTTATTTTAATAATTTTACATTATTAAAATTAAAATAAAAATAACTAGATTAATCTAGCTATTTTTCAAATTTATATAATCATTATATTAATGGAATTTCAGCTTTGAATGAATCTCCAATTTTGTTATTTTTAAAACTTGTAGGATCAAAGATATTTGCATCATAGATAATTACAACTTGTTCTTTTTGTGAGTCATATTTAGCTCATTTACTATCTTGAGGATATACTGCCTCTTCTCTGTCTTGAGCAATCATTTTTCAATTTGAACCGTCTTTATTTAATTCGTCTAAGATCGCTTGAACTTTATCTACCCTGTCGTAGTTAATTTCAGTTAAACCTACTATGTCAAACCCTAATGCTTTAATAATTTTTGAGATTGCTATGTATTTGAAATCTCTGGTACTTAGGAATGTTTCATAATCATCAGATGTTCCATAGTTTAACACATTTCAGTGAGCTATACGAAGTGCATTAGCATCTTTTCTATGTAAATCTATAGAATGGTTTGAATGCGGTAAAGTAACATTATTTTTAACCTTAACATCAGTTCACACAGGAGTATGATCTGATAATCTAGCTCTAATTGGTTCTTTAGGTTGATTACTTGTGTAATAATTTAAGTTCATATCTTCAGGAGCAAGCACATTGTTTCTAAATGAACTTCAAATATCAAATTTGAATGTTAATTCAGGTGTATTAACTTGCGTTAATGTTTCTAAATATTGTTTATTTTTGTTTTTAAAGAACATTTTGTCATATGGTTGTGAATATACACCATCTGCTCTACCTAATGATGTATAGTGAGTTTTATCGTCAGATCCACCTAAATCAGTAATTGTGAATTTGTAGCTTCCTGGGTAAAGATTTTGAATGCTAAAGAAATCAGCACTAATGTTTGTATCTCCTCCAAAAATAACATAACTATTATCTTGCGAGATTGCTTCAAAATGTCTTGCTACATTTGGCAACCCTAAGAATTCAGAAACTTCTTGAGCACCTGCTGATTTAGGTTTACCATTTGCTGTTTTAATATTAAAGTAGTCTGTATTTACTGTTTTTTCACCTTTAGCATTTTTAGGAACACCAGGCGAGTCTAAGTGAGCAAAAATTGTTGTGAAATATGTGTCATTATTTTTTAACTTAAATTGAGCGCCAAAAGGAGGTCTAACATATACTGTTCTTTTTTCGCTATTAATTATGTATCCTTCAGGTTCTTCTGGATTAGCTGGATCTGGTTGTGGTTCAGAATTTGGATTTAATGGTGTTTCTCCATTTCCTGATGAAGGTGGAATCACAGGATTAGGTTGAGGATTAGGATTGTTTTGTTGTGGGTTTGTTGGTTCTACAGGAGGATTCTGAGTACCTGGGTTATTAGGTGGAGTAGTTTTTTCTTCAAATGAGAAAACTTGTTCCCCACCTTTGTTATGTAGTTTATCTCAGAAATGAAGAGTAACTTTTTTATCTTTTTTATTAAATCTACATCTAATTTTCTTTGTTCTTAATCTCTTATTGTTAGCATCGGTTTCATTTCTGTATAAGTCGTGTTTTGTTTTATCGAATCTAAAAACAAATTCTTTAACAGTTCCTTTTTTAACAAAAACATTACCATCGTTATCCAAAGTTAAATCAAACTCAACTTCTTTTGCATTATCTTGATCTAATGTTTCTACATAGGTTGTTAATGTTTCTTTTGTATTATCTAATGAAACAGAAACACTAAGAGGTTGTGCAGATAAAGATGTGTTTGATTGCTCTGGATTAGAAGGGTTTTGCCCATTGCTTGGGGTAGCCGGTTTATCTGTTTTTGTTGAGTTACATGAAATAGCAACAGCAGTAGCTGTTGGTATTGAAATAAGCGAAGTTAAAAGTAATTTAAATTTAGTTTGCATACTTGCCTCCTTAATTTAATTTAGTATGAACTAACCATATTTTAATTGTAATAAATTTACAAAATTTGTTAAGGTTAAACTGAAATTTAATTAAATTTTTTTCACATTTTGTGAAAATTAAAAAAGCAAAACCTTTTAAGATTTTGCCTTTAAATTTAAACTTTTTTAATTCTTACTTAATATTTGCATATGGAAGATACTCAGCAGATACTGTGTATCCCGAAGGTAATGAAGTTTGAATTTGACTCTTAATGTATTCAACTGATAGGCTTGAAATATCTTTTCTTGAACCTGTACCGTTAACTAATTCTTTAGTTGTTGTACCATTTTCCTGAACTTTATCAACATATTCGTTTTCTGTGTAGTAGAACTCTGTGTAAATCTTAAATACATCTAATAAATATCATTGACCAGATGCATCTTTAAATTCTAATCAATATGTATTTTGAAGTTCAGGTGTATTCCCACAAACAACTTGTGTATTTGAAACACCTAATGTAAATGCAACTTTAGAGAAGAATTCGACAAATGATTGAACGTTTGTTCCTACTTTTGCCTTACCGATGGCTAATTTTTTAGATGATTGGTCATACCCTTCTTTTAAAGTAGTAACTTGAACTTGTTCTAAATCACTAGCTGAAGTAGGTAATGCTATCTGAGTAGTCATAATAGCATCAATTTTCTTGTTATTTTCCTCAATTTTAGCTAAAAACACTGCTTTTTCAGGATCTGTTGTAGCTTCATCTATTTGAGCTTGTCAAGCAAAGTTTTGTGTTTCAAGTTCCTTTAATTGATTTACTAAATCCATTACTTCTTCATATCTTTGTTCACATAATTCGATATGTTTCTTAGCTGCATTTTTATCTTCATCTGTGAAATTATCATCATTTGATAATAAAATGTCTTTAGATGAGTAATATGGAGATTTAGTAGATGTAAAGAATCCATATGCTGAATTAGGTTCTGTACCAAATCATACTAAATGTTTATGTGTTTCGAAAAACCTAACTGGGTCAGCTTTAAAATCATATGCTTCTCGGTCTGATAATGATGTTTTATTGTATTTTGTTTTATTTAGTGGTGATAATTCTTTAGCATGATCAATTGACTCTTGTTTAAAGATTTTAAATGTATCTGACAACTTACCTGTATCAGGGTTAAATCCATCAATAAAGTAGGCTGGAGAAAATCCATTCCCGATTCCTGATGGTGATTTTGTCATGATATTGTTTTGTAAGTCTCTTTGAATTGTGAATGATCTTGAATCTTCGATCAATCTATATAACACTTTTGCAAATACAGTTTTTACATCTTTTTCAGATTTTGAATAATCATAGTTATTCAATGAACCTTGAACTTCTTTAAAAATGCTTTCAAATAAATCTGATGTAATACCTGAGTTAATCTTGTTATTCATTGAGAAATCGATAATAAAACTTCTATTTTCGCTATCAAATTTAACAATTTTCTCATCTGCTGATTTAGTATCGTCTTCAATAATAACATCCATAAATGGTGTGTTTTTAAAGTAAATTGTTAACGCTTCTTTAACATCTTCAGGTGATATATATCTTTTAGCATCTTCAATGAATACGTTTTTATTAATTATTGATGAAATTTTAGATTTTAATGAAATGTGTTCACTTGTATATTCTTGTTTCTTAAGAAGATCATCTGTCATAGCTACAAGAGCTTCAATAGCTGATATTGAGTCAACACCTTTAGTTGATGGCTTTTTGAAGTATTCAACTATAGCTTCATTTGTTGAAATAACTAATGACCGGAATTTTTCTTTTACATTTTCTGCAACATGAGCTAATTTGTTCTTGAATAAATCCTCATTAACAGAAATTGATTTTGAATCTGGATTAATTACATAGAATTTGTCAACATGAATTTTTAAATTGTCATTATTTACTTCGAATCTGTTTTTGAAAAGGAAATCTCAGTATGTGAATGTATAAGTCATAACATTGTTATCATCGAATTTATTTAATAATTCAACTAAACTTGGCTTTCAAACTTTTCATTCATTTATTTTCTTAATCACTTCTTCATCTGTATTTCTATCTTGTTTTCTTTTTATGAAAACGTTATTATTTTCATAATTTTTAGCATATAAAACTGTTTTATTATCTTCATATAAACAAGATACTGTTGCTAAAGGCATAGTTGCGATAGTTGCTGCACCAAGTAAAAATGGAATTGCTTTTTTACTGAAAAATTTTCTCATAAATTATCCTAGCATTTCTGAATATCTTCATGACTTGATTCCGGCATAAGTTATGACTGAACCCATCATAAATAATAAACATGCAAATGCTAATCCTCCTATTGAATATGCTTTGGTATATTGGTAAGTTTCAATAATTTTTAAATCAAGCGAAACTTTCTTAAGATTTAATGTACTTTCTACATTACTAATTAAAATTGATAATCCAATAATCGCAACAAATGAGACAACAGTTAATATTGCTCAAATAACAACTTTTGTTCTAACGTTTTTCATATACTATCCTTTAATTGTTGAACCTTGTCTACTGATTGAAGCCATAATACGTTTTCTAAATGCTAAGAAGAATAAGAACACAGGAATAATTGAAAGAAGTGATGCAGCTAATTTAACGTTTTGCATTGTATTAGCTCCTGAGTCTGGGTTATTTGGATCAAATCCAGCTTTGAATAATCATACAGACATAACTTGTAAGTCTTGACCACCAATTGTTGAAATAAGTGCTGGTCATAAGTATGAGTTTCATGAAGCAAGAGATGTAAGAATAACGATTGTTAATGTTGTTGGCATAACCATTGGGAATGCAACTTTGAATAAGTATTTCATTCCTCCAGCACCATCAACAAGTGAAACTTCTTTAATTCTTCCAGGGATTGCTTCGAAAGCATTTTTATACATAACTGTATTGAAAATACTTGCTGTGAATGGGAACGCAACTGCTAATAAGAATGTGAAGTAAGTTTTGTAAAGTTTTGTTTTAAGAACAATTAAGTATTGTCCTGATAATAATGCAACTTCTGGTAACACAAGTAAGGCAAGTGCGATAAATCATACAAGACCTTTTCCACGTCAGTTTCTTAGTGAGAATGCATATCCCATTAAAAATGTAACAAATATTTTAAGCACAACAGAAACTATAACGTTCAATCCTGTTAAAGCAAATGCTTTAAGGTATCCTGTTGAGAAGGCTCTTTTGTATGTGTTTGCAACGACTTCAGCTCATGGTTTAATTTGTAAGTTACCGTCGATATATGTTGTACCTTCAGCAAATGAAGGTAAGAATTTAAATTCTTGTTTAAGAGAACCGGCTTCGTAATCATTCATTAATGAAATTGAAATCATGTAGAAGAATGGAAAAAGAACCACGGCTCCAAATAATGCAAGTACAAATAATTTTAAGAATGTAGAGATAAAAACTTTTGATGCAGAAGTTTCTTTTACTTGACTAGCTGATCTCTCTTGATTTTTGCGCAACTTCTTTTGCATCAAGCGCTTGTGAATTCATAACTTTAACTCAAACATTTCTTTCTCCTAAGTTATTTAATGTTAATTGCATCAAGAAGAATCCTCCACGGATCATTGATGAGAAAATTACCCCTATGATAAATAGCGAGATACTTGCTGCTCCGGCTAAATGTCTATTTCCGATTGATGTTGCATAGTACACGAACATCATAAGTGATGATCCCCCGTTATTTAAAGCAGCATCTGGTCTGTTTTCAAATAACGCTAATGGGAATACCTTAAGACCACCAATAATTCCTAATGTAATTAAGAAGTTAATTGTGCTTTTGATTGATGGTAATGTAATTGTGAAAAATTGTTTAACTTCACCTGTTCCATCGATTGATGCTGAACGGTATAAGTTTTTATCAACACCCAACATAGCTGTTGTGAAAATTAAGATATTGAAAGCAAGTCCACTTCAAATACCATTAACAATCATAGCCACAAGAGCATTGAATGTATATGGATTACCTGTTGATAATCATGGAACATTTCTGCCTAAAATTTGGTTGAATAATCCGAATGTTCCGAATAATTGAATAAAGGCTAATGAAACAGCAACAGCGTTTGTAACATAAGGCATAAAGAACACTGTTTGTCAGAAACCTTTTGCTCATTTTCTGTAAAGCTTAGCAATAACCGATGATACTACTAAGGCGATGATCATAACAAATGGTAAAACAAATAAACCATAAATAAATGAGTTTCTTACCCCAATAGCAAAGTATTGGTTTGTAAAAACATTTATGTAGTTTTTAGCTGTTAAATCACCTGAATTTGTTGTTAATGAGTCATAAATATTAATAAATAAAGGTGTGATTGTGAATAATGATAATAGCACAACACCTGGTAATAAGAATAACAATGGAATTCAAAATGGTGTTTTCTTATCTAAAATTGTGTGTGATAAAGTAGATTTTCTTTTTGCTTGTTTCTTTGCAGATCAATTAAACAAGAAAGGAAAATTTTCTTGTATAAAACTATGAAATTTATTTCTTGATATCATATTCTATTCTCTCTTCAGATAAAGCGTCGAAAATGTGTAATTTCTTCATTGGAACATCAAAGTAAATTTCATCATTTTTAGCGAATGAATAGTTGTTGTCTAATAAGAAGTTAATTCTTCCTACTCCATCAACTAAAACAACTAGTTTACTTTCTTTTCCGAAGTTTTCAACTACTACTACTTTACCTTTGAACATAGAACCTTGTTCTTTTGATTTAATAATGAAATCTTCTGAACGAACACCAATGTTTAATGTAATGTTGTCTCTATCTCCATGAAGTTTAATTAATGGAAGAACAACGTCAGCCATTGTAACTACACCATCCTTAACTTCAGATTTGAATAATCCCATTTCTGGCATACCAAGGAATCTTGCAACAAATTGGTTTTTTGGTTTTGAATAAAGTTCCATTGGTGTACCCATTTGTTGAACTCTAGCAGTAGACATACATACAATAATGTCTGAAATAGACATAGCTTCTTCTTGGTCATGTGTAACAAAAACTGTTGTAATACCTAATGATTGTTGAATTTCTCTAATTCATTGACGAGTAGAGATACGTAATTTAGCATCTAAGTTTGAAAGAGGTTCATCCATTAAAAGAATTTGAGGTTTTTTAACAATAGCACGCGCAATAGAAACACGTTGTTGTTGTCCTCCTGATAAACGTGTAGGTTTCTTTTGTAAGATGTGAACGATTTCAACACGTTTAGCAACTTCCATAACTTCATTATGAATAGCTTTTTTAAGACTAATAACTTTCTTAGATAATTCTCTAATTTCTTCTTTTTCTTCTTCGCTTAAAATGCTATCTGTAAGGCTTTTTCTTTCTAATTTCATTGCAGTAGTAACATTGTATTTACTTTCTAATTCTGCTACTAATGCAAAGAAGTGTTTTTCAGCAACTTTTGGTAATCTTTTTAAATCAGATTGTAATGATAAATAGTGTTCATCTTCTTTGATTGATTTTTTGTATTCATCCTTCGCTTCTAAATAAGCTACTTTTTTCTCTGATTTTTCAACCTTGTATCTTGCAAGAATTTCTCTTTGTTTTAATAAAAATTTGTAACGTGTTAATAATTTAATCGCTTTTTGCTCTAACTTAATTACTTTAATTCTGTCTGTTAAAACTAATTCATTTAAATCAATTTCCACTAATTGTGCTGTGAAATCTTGTAATTCTTTAATTCTTGCTTGATATTCTTCATCAGTTTTTAATCTATTGAAATGAATAATTTTCTTATCAAAAGCTTTTAAGAATTCACATTCTTTAAGCTCTCCTAATAAACCATTTGCTTTATCATGAGCAAATTTGTATTTGATATCGCTGATTTTTGTCGCTGAGTCTTTTTTTGTTTTTTTGTTTGTTTTAATTACATTTTTTGTTAATGCTGAAATTTCGGCGTTTTCATGAACTAACGCAACTGTGTATTCTGTGTGTGCTTTTTCAAATCTTTGTGAAATCCTTGAATAAGCTTCACTGTGTTGACGTGAAATTTCATTTTTAACTAATTTGTAATTTTTGAATGCTTTGTTTAAGTGTTCTATTTCTGCTTCTGAGGCACCTAATTTTCTTAAGTAAATGCTACGAATTCCATTTTTAGCTTCCTCTTTTTCTAAATAGAATTTTCTTTGTCATTCTCCATCATTTTTTAATGGGAACGCAATGTTGTGGTAAACACTCATATGAGGGTATAAAGCATAGTTTTGGAAAACGAATCCAATTTTTCTATTTTGAGGTGTAAAGTCTGTAACATCTTTACCTCTGAAAAGGATTTTTCCAGATGTAACTGTTAATAACCCTGCAATAGCATTAAGAGTTGTTGTTTTACCTGAACCTGATGGACCGAGTAAAGTTACTAGCTTACCTTCTGGAATTCTAAAACTAACATTATCTACAGCCAATGTTTCACCAAAGTCAATATTTAAGTTTTTTAATTCAATAGCAGGAATAGAGTCAACATCTGTTGCTTCTAATTCTGAAACATATTGATTAATTTTCTTAATATCATCTTCATGAGTTGATGAAAATAATTTATTTTCGTTTTGTGTCATTTTTTCCTTTCTTTAAGAAATGAATTTAAATTAAATATTCAATTTGATTATTTAATTACTTGAGTTGTTATTTGCTGTATTTTCTGAATTTGATTCTGACTTATTTTCAAGACTTTTACCTAATTCATCGAAAATCCGTCACTTGTTATTTTGTTTATTTATATATACATAAGATTCAATTTGTTCTGGTGTTTCTAGATAATGGAAGAATCCTGAACGATTTACCATCGCTTCTCTGAATGCTAATGCAATTTTTGGATAAATAGTGTTTGCATAGTTAGGTACAGTTGAATCATATTGTATTTTTCAACCTTCTTCTAAACCATTGTATGGTAATGTTAAACCATATCTAGTGATTTCTGTATTGTATGAATATTGGAAACCTTCTCCAAAGAAAATATCGCCAACTATTCTATTGAATGAATCTCTTCCGTTTACAAAACCTACTCTCACTTCGTTTTTAACATTATAGAATTCTGAATTGCGATCTTTAGCGAAAAGAACTCCTTCACCGAATTTCGAAGACAATAATGCGAAACCTAATTCAAAAGGCGCTGAATTTAATTTATCAACTTTTTTCTCTGGTGTATCGATTCCTGAATATCTTATTGAATATCTTTCACCTTTAACAATTTCAACACCACTTGCTAAAGTTTTAGTTTCTAAAGCAACAACATCAGCTGTATCACCATCTGAAACTCTAACAACTTCGCCTCTAAAGGTTCTGTTAGCAATTGCTGGGTCTTCTCAATTAATTGAAAGTTTTTTCATATGTGAATATGATGGTTGTACTAAAAACTGTGTTAAAAGCGGTTGAAATTTTGAAACATAAAAATTAGAAACATTCATTGTGGGCGACATATTAGTTATTGATTTTTCTGAACCATCTTCATTAACTAAAAATGTCTCAAAGTTGTAAGTCATACGTAGAGGTATAGTATTCATATTGTTTAATATACCCATTCTCTCTGCGTCGGAAAGACCTTGTTTAAAATATATTGAACTCTTATCATAAGTCACTTGATAAGGTGCATATTTTTTGAATTTAATTTTTATTTTATATAACTTGTTATTGTTATTTACATCTATTAAATCTAATTCAAAAGTTTTATCTAAAAAACCTTCATCAACACTAATAGATTTATCACTAGGCAATAAGTAATTATCGGCATAATTAGAAAGTTTTATGTGCTTTTGAATTATAGGCATTAAAGTGTCTTGCATATATTTTCTTAATTTCTTTTCCTCAAGACCAAAATAACCTTCTGCCTTACTTGATGGGTTTCTTTGAGCTATTCTAACTCCATCTCCATCTTCAGATAATTCTAAAATATCTCTATTAGGTAGTTGGAAGTTGTATGTCATTTTTATATTTTCATCCTCTTGTTTACATGAAACAACAGATAAAAGCGGTAATGAAACAACAGATGAACCCAATAAGAATGCGAATAATTTATTTTTAATTTTCATTTATTTTATCTCCTTGAAAAAAACAAAAATACAGTTTTATTGTGTAAAACTATATTTTTTCATTTGTTTTTACATGTTAGGATTCTTTGTTAATGTTAGTTATTGTTTGTTTTTGGTTTCATTAATTTAGCAAATGCCTCAAATGATGAAATTTGGTTGTTTGAGTCAGCTTTATTTGAGTTAACTTCAGATTGTAAAGAATCTCAAGCTGCTTGAACTGAACTTCTGAATGAATCTGCTAATTTTGAACCTGGTTCTTCAAATGTTACATATGGTTCTGCATCGGTATCTTGTGATTTAGCAACTTTAGCGAATAAATCATATGCTGTTTGTAAATATGGATTTACTTTTGATTTGAATGCTTCATTTTCTTCAAATCCTTTGTATGGAAGAATGTATCCCATAGCAACTTGGAACATATCACGAGGAGTTAAACCTTCTGAATTAGGGATTGTTTCTTTTCCTTTTTGTGTCACAACTTCATATTTGTCATATGTTTGTGTTGATGTCATTAATCAATGAACAAATGTTCTTGTTGCACGATCACCTTCTGTATTTGAGTGAATACCAATCATTGAAGGACCTTGTAAGTAAACAACATTATATGGATCTTCAGGTAATCATTTAAGAGGTGTTGGACGTGATACTAATTCATCTTCGCCTAAAAGTTCTGTAGCTGAAAGTGATTGAATTACGTAACCAATTTTTGCTAATTCCGCTTTAACTGTTTCATCTTCAGCATTAACTAATTTCGCTTCTGTTAATCCATTTGGAATTAAAAATCCATAGTATTCTGAGTTAGATTGGTTAACAAATTCAGCAATTACAATATTTTGTTCTTTAGCTTTTTCAAATAATTTTGTATTTCCTGTTTTGTTAATAAGAACAAAAAGCATTTTACTTGCTGCAGCGTCATCTGATAATGCATTAAGGAACGCTGTTTGTTCATCAGCAGATTTAAATTTAAGTTCGTATTTGCTTCCTAAGTCTGCATCATTTTTAACTAATTTATTTTTGTATTTTCCGTATCCAAATGAACCGTCATCAAGTTTTGTTAACATGTGTACACCTGGAACTGAAGAGTTAGATGATACTGATAAACTACCACTCTTATTAATTTCTATTGTAGCACCACTGAATTCTGAGTTTTCTAAGTTTGCTACACTCTTACTTTTAATAAAGTTGTGTGTGTATCCTGCTGTTGAACCGATTGAGAATGCAAAACCATGTTTTACTTGCTCATTTGATGAATATTGACCACCAGGGAAAATTTTAAGTCCACCTGATTTTAATGCATCTAATGTTTTGTTGTAAATTTCTTGTGTTTTTGCATATGCAACTGATGCTGGATTGTTAATTACATCATAACTTACTAAGATTTTTCCATCTTGTGTTGAAACAGATTCAATCATAAATTCTGATGCGTTTTTAAGAATTTCAGCTTGTGTTACTTGAGTACCTGCTAATTTAGCAGCATCAACTTCTTTTTTAACAATTGCACTATATAAAGCTTGGTTGTAAAGAGCTGTATAGTCATCTACTCCAAATACGTGAACTCTTGCTTTATCGTTTGATGAGTTTACAAATAATTTTTGTGTAAACTTAGCAAAGTCAAGTAATTCTGCATATGAGTTAAAAATAGCTTTGCTAATTTTCTTAGCATTATCACCTGAACCTTTGTATTGGTTTACTAATTCTTGAACGTTTGAAACTGGTTCACCTCAAATTTTCTTAACACCTTCTCGGTCACCTTGACCTTTACTTTTAATTTCATTGTATTCATCTGTGTAATCTTCTGCAATTTCCATTCCGTTTTCTTTCAATGTGTCTAAGATGTATGAAAGAACTGGTGCGTTAATTGAGAAAATTGTTGTTGATTTGAATGCAGGAATAACTCATGTTGAAGGGTTGTCAATGTTTTGAGTTTGGAAGTTTGAAAGAATGAATTTTTCTGAAAATTGAGATAAGTCTGTGCTGTTTTCTTTTGAACGGCTGTTGAAACTTAAAATCATTTTCTTAGAAGCTAATTCTGAAGCTATAGCTGTATAGTTTAAGATAATGTTTACAAAGTCTGTTGTTTGAGTGTTGTTTAAACCAGTTGTAATATTATCTTTTCCGGCTGTATAACCTGATCCTAAACGTTTTAATTCAACTTTTTGTGCTCCTTCTAAAGTAGGATAAACAGCTTCGTTAAATTTATTAACTAATGCTTGTAAAGCTTTTTGTTGAACTCCACCATCTGAGAATGTGTGACCAATAATAACTTTGTTACTTGTTGTGTCATATGGTCTAGCATCTGAATCAGAGTTTGGACGATACATATTTTGAATTCTTGTACCAAGGGTTGACCCATTAATAACTGATCCATTTAATTCACTTCTTGTGAAAACAACATCATCACCTGGTTCTGTAGGATTTTTTGGATCCCCAGGATTGTTCGGTTTACTTGGATTACTTGGTTTACCTTCGTTACCACAAGAGATTGAAATAACTGGAGCTGTAAGAGCTAATAAAGCTGCTCCGTTAATTAATAATTTTTTGAATTTTGTCATTTTATCTCCTATATTGAAATAAAAATTTGAATAAATTTAAATTGTTTTGTTTAGATATTTTTGTTATGAGATTCTATTAGAAATCAATATACACAAATATTTTTTACGAATATGAATGTGGAAATTTCTAATTTCTAAAATTGAAAAAAAGTCAATTTAATTTCTGTATATTAGATTTCGTATTTATTATAAATAAATAAATAAATTTATTTATAAATATTTTCAAAAATTACTTATTTTTTTCACATTTTGTGAAAAATTAAGAAAAAAATAATTCCACATGTGGATAACTTACACGTGGAATTGAAATTTTAGTCTACTTTATTAAATCATTCAAGCGCAGTTGTTACATCACCTATCTCGCCGATGATTGTAATATTGTCATCTTTATGTAATGTAACATCACCTGTTGCAAGTTTAAAAACCTTATCAGCTGATTGAATTAAAACAATAGTGATACTCTTTTCATTTAAACCAATTTCCTTAACTTGTTTGTTAAATAAGTTTTGGTTCTTAATTTTTGTTGAACCAACAACAAAGTTTCCTCCAATTTCTTGAAGTGTTTCACTATATCTAATAAAGTTTTTGTTAGCTGCAATTAATGCTGTTCTTGTACCTGATTCAAACTCAGGACGAATAATAACGTTAACTCCAATTTGCTTTAAAACTCTTGCATGACGTTTTGTAGATGCTCTTGCAATAATGTTTTTTACTTTAAGTTCTAAAAGTGCAGCAACAATTTCGATGTTGTCTGATACAGCAACAACAACGGTTTCCATTTGGTCAATACCAATAGCTTGAAGTGTTCTTGTATCAGCTGCATCACCAATGATAATTTTGTCAACTTCATCTGCATAAAGTTTCGCATTTTCATCATCTTTATCTAAAATAACAACGTCTTTTTTAAGTTTAATTAATTGATCGATAACAGCTTGACCGAATCTTCCTGTTCCGATAACTACTATTTCATTTTCATATTTGAGTTTCATATTTTCTCCAATCATTAACCAATGATAATGTCAGCTTCAACATATTCATAGGTACGACTAAAATCTTTTTTACGTTTTCAAACATTAAGTGTTGAACTAATTCCAAATTGCCCAATGAACATTACAATAATTAATGTTAATTTTGAAACTATATTTAAGTTTTTTGTAATTCCTGATGATAAACCAGTTGTTCCAAAGGCACTTGCTACTTCGAAAATTAAATTCTCCATCGAGAATCCTTCATTAGGATCTTGCAAGAATGCATTTTCGATTTTTCCACCATAATCTTGGAATGAACTGAATAGAATCATTGAAGCAATAAGAATAATAATTGTTGCAATTGTTAATATTTTTGCAGACATATTAACAGTGTCTTGGTTGATAGCTCTCTTGAACACTCTAACTCTCGGTCTACCAAATAAAATTCTATATAGACCTAGAATTATAAGAGCTAAAGTTGTGGTTCTTATACCTCCACCAGTTGATGCAGGAGCTGAACCAATTATCATCATAAAGATAAACACAAAGGTTGAACCGTGTGTAAAATGTTTCATATTCACAGTAGCGAATCCAGCACTTCTTGTTGAAAGAGATGTGAAGAATACTGCAAAGAATTTATCAAATGTATTTCCGTATAATTGACCTTTTTCAATGTATTGCTTAAGATTTGAGAATTTTTCTAATTCTAAATCTTGGACATTTGCACCTTTTGAGAATCATTCAATGTAAGCTTTGTGAGTTTCATTACCAACACCCACAGGTAAGTGATATTGGTTTCACAACGAATATGGATTTGAAGATGAAAGTTCAAATCCTAAGGAAATTCCAAATCCAATTAGAAATACAATTACATAAGTTGTAAGTGAAACTTTGGTGAATATTGAAAATTTAAATTGTGTATCCTTTCTTCTAAGTTTGCCTTTGATATAAGACACAATGTCGTGAAGAGCTGGATAACCTAATCCACCAATAATAAGCAAGATAATAAAACAAATTTGTAAGAAGTAATTTTGATAATACGGCATAAGTGAAGAGCTTGACATAATATCAAAGCCAGCATTATTGATTGCTGATATAGTATGGAAAATTCCATATTTTAAAGAAAGAACAAAATTACCTTGAGGATTTTTGAATGAACCATCAGTTAAAATTTGTTTCATTCCCTCTGTATGTTTTGGTGTTGCGAAATAGAAATAAAATGTAAGAATAACACTGAATAAACAAATACAAATAAAAATAAATTTAACCGATGAAATAATTAATTTTGTAGTCTGTGTTACATCAGATACACCCCGTTCAGTTTGCATAATTTTAATTTCAGCAAGGGTGGATGTTTTTTTACCAAATAAGTAGTTAATAGCAAAAAACTTAAGTGCAAAAATACCAATTCCACCAGCTAAAATCAAGATAGCAATAATTGCTTGTCCTAAATCATTTCACTGGCTAAATGTATCAACAGTCACTAGACCGGTATCACTAAATGCACTAGCTGTTGTGAAAAATGCATCAATGTATTTAACACGTGCAGCTTCAGGATTTTGTGCTATTGGTGAGAACAAAATCAAACTGGAAACTAGAATAATCAATAAGTAAATAAATAATAAATACTTAAGTTTTGATATGTTGTTTTTTCAATATCAAAACTTTCTAATTAATTTTGCTAATCTCGAGTTCTGAATCCTTAACTTAATACTATAAGAAGTCTTACTCAAAATTCCTCCAAACTTACATTATTAAATGTAATTTAATTATATTAAATTAAAAAAATTCATTATTAAAATGAATTTATTAAATTATTTTTTATTTTTTTCAGCATTCATTGATTTCATAATTTGACGAATTTGTGTTTCTGATGCTGTTCTACCCATTTGTTTGAACATTACTCTAATCATTTTTTCATTGATAGGTGGGTTTTCTCTAAGTTGTTTTTCAAACATTCTTTTAGCAATAAAGAATGTTACTAAAGCAGCTGCAATAACTACAAATATTACAACAGCGATAATCATTCCAACAAATGCTCCAGTTTGCATTTCAACCATAATTATTCTCCTTAAAATAAATTTTGTAATAAGTTTTAATAATTAAATTAAATATATTTTATTTTATCATAGTTTGTCTTATTAAAATCTTTTAAAAAGTTAACCAATAAATCTTTAGCAGCTATTAAATCAGAAATTGAACAAACACCAATAGGGCTATGTAAATATCTTTGTGGAAGTGAAATTGTTAAAGTTGCAGCTCCACCTTTTGCAAATTGAAGCTCATGAGCATCTGTACCTCCACCCATTGCAACAAATTTGTAAGCTGGAATTTCATATTTAGCAGCAACTTCTTCAAAGAATTGAACTAATTTTGTATCCATTAATGTTCCACCATCTTTAATTCTAAGAGCAGCACCTTTAAATAATGCTGTTGTTCCTGAAATTACATCTGGTGTATCGTGTGAAGAAGTTGTATCAAGTGCTATTGCAACATCTGGATTAACAAGTGCAACTGAACTTCTTGCTCCTCTTGTTCCAACTTCTTCTTGAACTGTTCCAACTAAATATAAATCAACATCTAGATCTAAATCAGCAACTTCATTTGCAATAAATTCTAAAACGGTTACACCTGCTCTATTGTCCATTGCTTTTCCACCTATTAAATCAGGATTATCAAATAAAATAGTTTCTCCACTCATTTGAACTCTATCACCAATTGTTACTCCTGCTGCTATTGCTTCTTGTTCATTTTTAAATCCAAAATCAGCATAAAGTTCATTATTAGTCATAGCTTTTGAAACTTTAGAATTTTCCATAATGTGAATACTTGTGTGTCCAAATACACCTAAATATTCTTTGTTTGCTGTGATTAATTTAGCTTTTGTTCCAATAACTGTTGAAGCTCAAATTCCACCAATTGGACTTAATAATAATTGTCCTGATTTTTCAATTCTTCTTACAATGTAGCCTACTTCATCCATATGTGCTGCAATCATAACTTTTGGAGCAGATGAATTTTTAGATGGTTTGTGAAAAATGATTGAACCTAATTTATCTCTTGAAATTCTGTAAACTGATGAAATATTTTTTCTTAATTCATCTGCTACAGGTTCTTCGTATCTTGACATAGCTTCGATTTCTAAGTATTTAATTAATTGATTTTTAAATTGTTCTTTGTTGTTCATAAACACCTTCTGATTTGTAAAAATAGCTTTAAATTAAAGTTAATTTAAATTATATAAATCTTTATAAATTTTTTTAATTTTGTTTTATAATATTTTTACTAATTGCGTGAGTGGTGAAATTGGCAGACACGCTAGATTAAGGCTCTAGTGGGGCGA
>NZ_JBLNNG010000008.1:0-34805 GCF_047785185.1 Mycoplasma sp. 4079
GACAGAGGAATTAGTCAAAATGCTAACTTAAGATTTTTAGAACAGAAAGGTTATAAATACATCGTCCAAAAACGTATCGATAACCTTAGCGAAGCAGACAAAAGATTCATCATTGAAGATAAAGATTATATGTTGGAACACGAAATGTTTTCAAAAAGCAGATTTGTGGAATCTGTTTGAGCTAACAATAGAAAAAAGAAAAGATTTAATCAAACTCTTAGAAAACAAATAGTTTACTTTAGCCCAGCAAAAGAAAAGCTTGACAGAATAAAAAGAGCTTTTTCGATAGCAAAATATGAGAAAAAATCAATTAATAATGTAATTTGCTTAAGTGATCTTGTTCCAGAATACAAGAAAAAATATATGGATGTTGAAGGCAAAACAATTGCCAAATTAAATTACTCTAAAATTAAAAAAATAGCTGATCAAGATGGTTTCTATATGATTGAAACCAACATACCTAATTTAACAGCACAAAGAGCTAATGAAATTTATAGACAACAATGAAAAATTGAAGAAAGTTTTAGAACATTGAAATCTTCACTTGAGGTTAGACCGATGTTTGTTCATAAAGATTCTCACATTCAAGCGCATGTTTTCTTATGTTTCTTAGCGTTAATTGTTTTAAAATACTCAATTTACAAACTCAAAAAGTTCTATGAAGATAATGGTGAAATTCAAAAGGTAACTATGAATATGTTTGTGGATGCCTTAAAACTTATAACAGTAACAACTAAAACTGTAAATGGTAAAGTTGTTGGTGAAATTATTAATAATTTAGATCCAAACCATTACGAATTAAACAAAATATATAAAGATTTTTCATTTGTTATAGAAAATCTATCATTGTAATTAAAAATAACAAAAAACGAAAACGCCTTATTTATAGGTGTTTTCGTTTTTTATCCCTTTTTAACTTGGAAACTCAGGTTGTTTTATAATATTTTTACTAATTGCGTGAGTGGTGAAATTGGCAGACACGCTAGATTAAGGCTCTAGTGGGGCGACCCATGCAGGTTCAAGTCCTGTCTCGCGCACCATATGACACTAAAAAGTGTCTTTTTTTATTTTCTTTTGTACAAAAGGCAAAAAGAAAAATCGCCATTATTGTAGCGATTTTCAGAACAATTAAATTAAACCATGATTTTTTAAAGCAGCTTCAATAGCTTTTACTGCTGCTTCTTCATCTTCTCCGAGCACTTTAACTGTAATTTCAGCTCCGTGTTTAATTCCTAAAGCCATAATGTTCATAATTGATTTTAAATTAGCTTCACGTCCGTTGTAAATTAATTTAGAATCTGATTTGAATTTTGTAGCTGTTGAAACAATTAAAGTTGCTGGTCTAGCATGTAAACCAATTGGATCAATAATTTTAGCTGTGAATTCTTTCATCGTTTTCTCCTTTGTTCCTTTGCAATTGATTTCAATAAAATGCTGTTTCAAAATTTAACAAAAATAAAATTAAAAAAAGTAGTTTATCTAACCAAAATATACTCTTATTATATCAATGGTTTAGTTATATCAAAAACAAATTTCTTAAATAGATTACTTTTTTTCTTATTTTTACAGTTTTTTTTCATATTTTCAGATTTTTTATCATATTCATCAAAAATCTGAATTAGTTTTTGGACTGATTTTCCTTCAAAAACATCCATTGTTTCATATTGTGAAAACATACTTCTACTGTCTCAGTTAGTTGTTCCGACTCAAGCGATTTTGTCATCAACTATCCCTGCTTTAGTGTGTAAAAAATGGTCATCATAAATTTTTACCTCTAAACCATATGGAATTAATTCTTCAAGCTGAGATAAACTGATTTTATAAACGAGCTTCTTATCTGGTAACCCTGGGAAGTAAATTGTGATTTTCACATTATTTCTCAATGCTAAAATCAATTGTTTTTTAAGTGCATTAGTAACTGAAAAGTATGGTGTACAAATACGAATTGACTTTTTAGCAGTCGCAATTAATTTTAGTCATAAAAATTCTGATTCTGAATAGTCGAAATTAGGTGATTCTAAAATTAAAAATGAATTATTTTCATATTCTTGATCACTAGTATCAATAAATAATGAACTTCTAATTTCAATTTTTTTATTAGTTATTATTTTTCAAAACTTAATAAAATGAATTATATATGTATTTATATATGGACCTGTAATCTTATAGTTAAGATCAATTCAGTGTCCATATTTTTTTGACATTGATGAATATTCATCTGAAATGTTATTTCCTCCTGAGAAAACCATCTTGTTGTCTATAATAATAAACTTCTCATGGTTTCTTGAGAAACTACTTGCATTAATAAATGGATAATAAATTTTTCCAATATAGGCAAACTCAATGTTTGGATGTTTAGATAATTTAGATAACTTTCTTTTTTGTGATGGCATAGCGCCAAAATCGTCAACAAGTCATTTAATTTTTACACCCTCATTAGCTTTTTTAAGTAGTAGGCTTAAGAAGTGGTCTGAGATTTCTGATTTTTTAATTATGTATGTAATGATGTAGATTGTTTTTTTTGCATTATTGATTCCATTAAATAAGTGATCATAGAATCTATATCCTTCTTCATAGAATTCAATATTCGCAGGTAGGATAACATTATTATTAAGATTTGTGAGCTCTGTTAAATTATTACTTTTATAACTTAATTGATTTTGATTTTTCATAAACAATGGAACATATTGTTTTAAACAGTACATCGGATTTTTATTAACCTTAATTTCATTTTTATTTTTTCAATGGAAACCATAAACAATAAAAATAACATGTCCAATTATTGGTAATAACATCGTTAAATAAATTCAAGAAAATTTCGACTCATGTTGCTTCTTTTGACTGTAAATAACAAAGACAAAAGTCACATTAATTACATAAAACAAGAAGATGAAAAAATATGAAACTTCTTTGTAAATATTAAGCACTAAAAACGATACAAAAACAACCGTTAATGTAACAATGAAAAATGCAATGATAAATGAAATTAATCACTTTAAGTTATTTTTAGTAATCATGATTTAATTTTATATCATTTTATTCTTTTTGTCCTAAAAAATAGCACTTAAAAAATATTTTAATCACAAAAATAAATTTGGTTTTGGTATAAAATAAACATTATTTTAAATAATTAAAATTAAGACAAAAAGGATTTATGAAACAGCAGAATTTACTTAGAAAACTCAAAGCTTGATCAGCAATTATTATAATTGCTTTAGTCTCAATTTTTACATTCACTTTAGTCGGTGTAAAAATGAGTAACAGATTTAAACCATCCTTCTTTAATTACAAGTCTTATATCTCAGATGAGAATAGGGATAAAATTCAAGAAAACTTCTCTTATAAAACATTTGATGAAATTAACGAATTCACAGTTGCCATTGTAAATTCAAAAGCAATTGCTGGAATTGGAAGTGATTTCCAAGCAGTTAATTTAATCAAAAAAGACCTATTAGCACCAATCGATTTTAAAAAGTTGCTAAATTTATCAGACAAGCCTGATAAGGAGTTGCTTAAAAACATCTTGCAAACTATTTACACACCTATTGTTTTTGAACATTTAGCAAGTTATGATGAAGATCTAAAAACAGATCAATCAGGTAAAAAATATGAGGAACCAAGACACTTATGAGAATACTTTGTTCCATACTTTATGCAAGATGCAGTAGTTGCATTTAACACAAAGAAACAAAAACAAACCAACGGCGTACAACCAATCACAAAAGAATTACTAGATCAAAATAAAACAGAATTACAAGCTGATGGAACAAACCTTGAAGAGTTCGGTTCACTTAGTTTATATAACCAATTAAATACATTGTTTAATAATGGATATTCTAACTTAACTATTACAGATGCTGTTAGAGCTAATATGTTGTATGGCTCATTTTATGACTTTAAACCTACCGGTGTAGTCTTAAATACAAATAACGATGTTACTAAAGATAACTACACGAAGTTTATTGACAACTTCTATTCACTTGTTCAAAAAGGTACTGGAAAAAATCCAAATGATAGCAAGTACATCACATATGACGGTGATGGTCAAGGTATCTTAAATAAATTAATTAATCCACAGTATCCAGAAGCTGACTCAGCTGTTATGTATAATGGTGATGCACTGGATGCTTACTTCTCAGATAACAACTATGAAGAAGTTGAAAACGGAACAGTACAATCATTTAAAATTGCACAAAACATCTTGCTCATAGATGGATTAGTAGTTGCTAAAAACACATCACAAGGAACTCTTGATGAACTTTATGAAACATTAAATTCATCAATTTATTCAAATATGGGTGAGTTATATAGATTCACAAAACAATTTAAAAATGATATTCAGGAATGCCTAAATAATTATTCACTTAAAATGTACGATGAATATATTGATTTAGTGTTCAGAGACTACTATACAGATTTAAATAAATATAATGATTTCAAGAGTCAACTACACGAGCTTTATAAAACTACATTAATTGATATCAATACACTTAGTTCATATAAGGCAAAAGTTGAAGAATTATTTAGTATTCAAGAAACTAAAAATGTTTTTGTAAGGTTGATTAAAGATTTAAATAATGAAGATCCTGAAAATGCAGTCAATATGAATGATGAAGATGAATTTAAGAAAAAGATTGAGTTTATAGTAAATCACATCGATTTTGCTAATAGTAAATTTGTTAAAATAATGAATAAAAAATACTTACAACTTAATAACTTCGACTTTGTTAACTATACACCTCCAACAAGATTTGAATATGAGTTAGTTAAAAGAAATTACTTCATTACAGATGACAATGAAGTAGATAATAGTGCATTATACATTTATCAAATTGAAAATGATCCAAACGAAAAAGTCACACACACTAAGATAAATGGTGTAGATGACAACTTATCTTCAAAAATCGGAATTGCATATAACCAAAAATTCAAAAGCTAAAAATATAGTATAATACAAAAGATTTTTCACATATATTTAGAAAAAGGGAGGTTTATGGCTAACATTAAATCTAAAGTTAAAAGTATAGCTAAGATGGAAAAAGCTCGTGTTAAAAACGCTGCTATGAAATCAAGAGTTAAAACAGCTATACGTAAAGCTAGAGAAGCTGTTTTAGCTAAAGATGCAAAAGCTGCTGAATTAGTTGCATTTGCTCACAAAACAATTGCTAAAGCTGTTTCTAAAGGTGTTTTCCACCAAAACAAAGGTGCTAGAAAACGTTCACGTTTAGATGAATTTGTAAACAAAAACAAATAGTTTAAACATCATAAAAAAACGGACTGATGTCCGCTTTTTTATTTCTCTTTTTCACTTGTACTATAGTGTGCAAGTTATAAAAGTTTTTTAGTACATAATTTTCTTATTTGTTTTTGCAATATTTCCCATTTGAGAAACAGCTCTTTTAAGTTCATAATCTCCACGATATAAATAATCAACAATAGCTTCAGCTAATCCATCTTGAAGCACATCTGATGTGTAATATTTTGCAAATGATTTTGTATATTGGTCAGAATTATCCATCGCATATGAATATCCTGATAATTTAAACATTGGAATGTCATTTGGACTATCTCCAATTGTCATAACGTCAGCTAAATCAGCGTTGAAAATGTTTTCACATAATCATTTCATTCCTGAACCCTTATTTACACCAGGATTAGACATTTCGATATATAAATAATCAACATTAACTAAGTCTAATTTAATATCTGATTGATTATATAAATCAACAAATTTTTCTAATTGTTCTTTTGTTCCATAAGCTTCAATTCTGTGTAAATCGGCAGGAATAGTTCCATCTGTAATTCATTTATCATATTCATTAAATGATGTTAAAAACTCATAGATATCATCGTGAACATTGTATAAGTAGAATTGATTAACACCTGCATAATATAATGTAACATCAGCTTTGAGTGCTAAATCTCAAACTTTTTTAGCTTCATTAGGATCAATTATTTCAATGTGCAATGGTTTTTCTTCTTGCATATCATAAATAATCGCACCACTTGAACAAGATAAATATCTTGAATTAAGTTCTCTAGCTAAACGTTTGATTTTTTCTAAAACAGGATTACCTGTGTTGATTACAAATGGAATATTTTTAGATGATAAATCTAAAACTTGTTCTTTTACTTTTTCTGATAATTTTTTATGTGGAAATCCATAAATTGTTCCATCCACATCACTAAAAACTGCAAATGATTTATTCATGCGAATATTATAAATTAAACTATCAAAATATAGCTAAAAATAATATTTTCAATTAAAATATATTTCATGAAAGATATTATTAAATATTTAAACAAAAGACTTAAGCATGATAAGAAGAAACTGCTTACTTACAAGATTATTGATATCAGTTTTTCTATCATAATTGCACTGCTTAATATTTCATCAATTATCATAGCTGCAATTGCGCTTTCAATCATTGTGTCGCATGGACAAACAAATGGAAATCATGAATTACAAAGAAACTCATCATACATTTCAGTTATCTTACTTTGTGTGTTTATGATTATTCTATTCTTCTTAAACATTGGAATAGCTATTTATCGCAGCAATACTAAGATGTCAACTTATAAGAAAGTTTATGAA
The DNA here is from genome assembly GCF_047785185.1 of Mycoplasma sp. 4079. Classification (NCBI taxonomy): domain Bacteria; kingdom Bacillati; phylum Mycoplasmatota; class Mollicutes; order Mycoplasmatales; family Mycoplasmataceae; genus Mycoplasma; species Mycoplasma sp. 4079. Next base: position 6,596 of record NZ_JBLNNG010000008.1, read on the forward strand.
AGCTTGGGATATCTTGAAATTAAGTATGCTAATGGTTTAATTTCAGAAGAAAACTTAATTAAATTCATTGACTATATGTACACTGAAGCTAAATCATTCAAGAAATTAGTAATCTTAGAAGTTATTCAAGATGAAATTACCTCACCATCAGGAGGTAAGAAATAATGAAAAAGAAAAACATTACATTGAATGCTTATTTCAAGCTTTATAGAGAAACAAAACTCAAGCTTATTGTGAATTCAGTTCTATATTATTTACTAAATGCATCAATAATCTTCTTTACACTTTTAAACGGTGTGATAGCAATTTTATTCCTTGCAGGAGCATCTTCTTATTATCCTGAAGGTATGACTAATCCGTACACAAGTTTTTTAAACTCAAATAGTAACTACATTATCTTATTAACAATTGTGAATGCAATAATCACCTTTACTTCAGGTATATTATCATTCTTTGTCATTAACAAAAAAGCAATTTTTTATCAAACTAAAATTAAAGCAATTCAACTCGAACACCTTTTATACAAATCTAAATTACACATATATAAGGATTTAAATAATAAAGAAGCAAACTTTACATTATTTAAAAGAACAATGAGCATATTAGAAATAGATAGATATAAATCAAGCGACATTGAAAACGAGGTTAATAATGGACAAAAACAAAAATAAAGAACAAAAGAAAAATAAATTACAAATCAACAGCATTAATGATATTGATAAGGTCAAAAATAGAGTTTATTTTAAATACATTACAAGTAAAACTTTATTTACATTATTAAACGTTATTTCTATTTTCTTATCTGCCTCAATTATTGTTCTAAACTTATATTCAATTAGATTTAATATCTTGCCTGATAAAACAATGGACTTGTTTGTTGCGATTGCTTTATTCTCTGTTATCATAACAATGCTTGTGTCAATTCAAAGCTTCTTGGCTATAACAAACAAGACAAACGAATATAAAGATAAGATTTCAAGAAATGTTGAATTCTTAAAAGAGTTTAAAGAACAAACTCAAATAACTGATAATGATATCGAAGTTATTAAGCAAATTATTGAATAAATTTGATGAATGAAACTGTCTTAAATAGTTTCATTCATTTTTTATTTGCCGTGTGTATAGGAATAAAAAAATCATAGGTTACCCTATGACTTATAAATTAACTATTTTTCAATTTTAATTTTAACACTTGGTCCCATTGATGCTGAAACTGTTAAGTTTAACATATATGTCCCTTTAACAGCTGCAGGTTTTAATCTTTTAATTAATGAGATTAATGTTTGTGCATTTTCTACTAATGCTTCAGTTGACATACTTGCTTTTCCGATTAATGAGTGTACAATACCAGCTTTGTCTGTACGGTAGTTAGCTTTACCTTTTTTAAGTTCTTCAACAGCTTTTTCAGGTGTTGGAGTAACTGTACCTGTTTTAGGGTTTGGCATAAGACCTTTAGGCCCTAATTTTTTACCATATTTTCCTAATAAAGGCATCATAGCTGGGTCAGCTACCATAACATCGAAATCAAATTGATCTTCTTTAATTCTTTGTTCTAATGCTTGTGCATCAACAACAATATCTGCACCAGCTTCTTGTGCAGCTTTTTGTTTTTCAACATTGTTTGTAGCTACTAAAACTCTGATTGATTTACCTGTTCCGTTTGGAAGTAATACAGCTCCACGTAATTGTTGGTCTGCTTTACGAACGTCTAAGTTTAAGTTGAAAGCTAAATCGATTGAAGCGTCAAATTTTGCGTAAGAAGTTTTTTTAGCAAGCTCAATAGCTTCAGCTAAATCATAAGCAACTGTTCTGTCAAATGCAGCTCTAGCAGCTTTTAAATTTTTAGAAACTCTTTTAGCCATAATTATTCTGCTCCTTCTTCGTTGTGTTCGTGTGAAATAACGTTAACTTCGATTCTTTCACCTTTTGTTGCAACAAGTTCTTCAGCTTCTTTGTTTAATTCAGCTTCTCTAGCTTCAGCTTTTGCTTCTGCTTTAGCTGCAGCAGCAGCTTCTTTTTTAGCTTTAAAAATGTCGTCGTATCCTTCAACTAAAACACCCATTTGTTTAGCTGTACCAGCAATTGTAGCCATAGCAGCGTAAACATCATCTGTGTTTAAGTCAGGTAATTTGTATTCAGCGATTTCTCTTAATTGGTCTTTTGAGATTGTAGCAACGATTGTTGTTTTAGCGTTTGAAGCACCTGATTGAATTTTTGCAGCTTGCTTAATTTTGTATGAAGCAGGAGCTGTGAATAATTTGAATTCGAATGATTTGTCTTTGTAAACTGTAATTTGTACTGGAACTGGTTCGTCCCCTCTATCTCTTGTAGCATCGTTAAAAGCTTTTGTAAATTCTGGCATGTTAACACCAACTCCAGCAAGAGCTGGACCTGGTTTAGCTTTACCAGCAGGGAATTGCAACTTAGCAATACGTTGAATTTCTTTTTTTGCCATAAACTCTGTATCCTTTCGATATGGTGGTCAAACGATATTTTTTATATCTCCCACATTAATTTGGCAATATTGTGTATATTGCTTTTTTATTATAATAAAAAAAATCATTTTTGATAATGATTTTAATGTGATTGATTTTTAGACTTTTAGCACTGTGTGTATGGCTTAAATGCTTTTAATTTTATCTCTTAGATTCTGTGTTTTTTTAGAAAGATTTTCATAATCATCTGATAGACGTTCTAAATATTTTTTAATGTTTTCTCCATTAAATTCTGCTTCATTAACTAATTCGATTGCTTTCTCAAGTCATCTTAAGTTTTTCTTAAGAATTTCTAATAAGTCCTCATTTGCAATTGATTTAGAAATTTTATCAAGTATCACAATGTTATCAATTTGTCTAAATAAATTAATTTTATTGAATGTCTGCATTCTTTTTTTATCAACTGTTTTTAATTCAGTTGTTATCACATTTTTAGCTTTTATCCTATGATTAAGAGTTTTTGGATTTTTGTAAATAAAATCAATTCGCTGAATATCATCTGAATTATAAATTCTTAATTCATTTAATATTGTTGTAATTTCTGCATTATTAAGAAAATTCATATTCTTTTTCTTATATTGCGCTTCAAAGAGAGCGAAACCAACTAAAGAGGCAATTAAGCCAGGATCTGACTCGTCAGTAATCTTGCGAATTGATTTTTTCTTAAGAATTTCTATTGTATTTTTAAAGTAGATTTTATCTTCGTAACCTTTAGACATTCACTTTAATGAAATTTCTTGTTTAGATGTAAATTTATCCTCAAAAATATTTGCATTATGACAAATTGTTTGGTTGCCTAAAACCGTTTTTATGATTGTATTTTCTAAAACGGGATTCCAGCCATAAAACACAAACTTCTCATTAATATTATTAACAGTTAAATCTTTAACCTTCATTCCATTTAATTTAGCTATATCAGCTAACAATTTAATTCTGAATTTTTTGAAGTATTCTTTTTTGTCATAATTTCTAAAGTTAATAACATTTGTTTTTATTTGTATTTCTTGGTTTTTATCATTATTTGGATATTTCCCAATTGTATATGCAAACGGAATTGAATGAAACTTCGATGTCTTTAATTCATCATAAATAAGGGCGTGTCTTCTATCTATTGCTTCGAAGTCAATGTATATTTCTATTTTCTTATTCATTTTTACCTAGTTTTTAAAGCGTGCTTAATTACTTCGATAAAGTTATCTAATTGCAATGATGCCTTACCAACTAAAAATCCATTGATATTTGGTTGTGCACATAATTGTTCAATATTTTGACTTGTAACACTTCCTCCATATTGAACAATAACTTTGTTATCTAGCAATTGCGAAATGAAGCCACAAATTTCATTTGCAAATTCAGGAGTAGCTGAATGACCTGTTCCTGTAGCTCAAATCGGCTCATAAGCAATGATGAATTTATCTAAATCAAGACCTTTAGTTGTTTCTAAAACTTGTTGCTTAATAATTTCTTTAGTTTTATTGTTTTGATAATCTTCTAAACTTTCACCAACACAAATTAAAGGTGTAATCCCGTGTTCAATAGCAATTTTGGCCTTAACATTAACTCTTTCATTAGTTTCAAAGTGATGTAATCTTCTTTCGTTGTGTCCTAAAATAACGTATCTAACGTTTAAATCATTTAGCATAAGAGCACTAACTTCACCTGTGAATGCACCGAATTGATGAATAGACATATTTTGAGCAACTGGTAGTACAAATTTACTTATAGCACTTGTGAATGCAGGTAAACTTGGATAAGGCGCTGCAATTCCAACTTTAATGCTTTTAGGAATGTTTAATTCTTTGAACGATAAAACTAAATCATCTAAATAACTCAATGTTTGAGTGTAAGTTTTATTCATTTTTCAGTTTCCGATTATTAAAAAATCTTTCATATTTACCTCTTTTATTTATTTTATTTTATTTAAAGAAAATAAAAAGAAATCAATAATTAAATTATTGATTACTCTTCATCTGTTCATTCAAATTGGAAACCGTAAATAGAAACAGTGTCACCATATTTAACACCTTTTCTAATTAACTCTTCTCAAACACCCATTTTCTTTAAGATATTGTTAAATCTAACAAGGTTGTCAAATGTATTAATTGGAATACGGTTGTATAATTCTTCAACTTTTTTACCTGAAACTTCGTAGTATCCATGATATGGATTTGTAACAACAAAATCAGGTTCATACTCAATAACTTTTTCCTCTTCTTCTTTTTCTTCAATTGGTTGAGCTTTGTTATTGATAATTAAGTCTCATAATTTAGCTTTAACTTCTTCTAAGTTTTCACGTTTGATTGCAGAAATTGAAACAACTTCAACATCCGGATATTTAGCTTTGAATTCTTTTAAGTGTGCTTTGAAAGCTGGTAAATCTTCTTTGTTAGCAATTACTAATTGTGGCTTTTGCTCTAATTTTAAATTGTATGACTTAAGTTCATTGTTAATAACTTCATAATCTTCAACAGGATTTTTTTCTTCTGAACCAAAGTCAATAATGTGAGCTATAACTCTACAACGTTCAATGTGTTTTAAGAATTGAATTCCTAAACCTTTACCTAATGCAGCACCTTTGATTAACCCAGGTAAGTCAGCAACTGTAAATGAATCGTCAAAATATTTAACCATTCCTAACTGAGGCACAAGAGTTGTGAATTCGTATTCAGCAACTTTAGCTTTTGCATTTGAAACAGCATTTAAGAATGTTGACTTTCCTGCTGATGGCTTACCTACAACACCAACATCTGAAAGAATTTTTAACACAATGTGTGCTTCAAATTTTTCTCCAGGTAATCCATTTTCAGAAATTCTCGGAGCTGTATTTTTAGCTGTTTTGAATTTAGTGTTACCTCTACCACCTTTACCACCAGAAGCTATTAAATATGGCTTATCTGGTTCAATAATATCAGCAACTAAACGTTTACCATCATAAACCAATGTCCCAACAGGTACCTTAACGTATGTGTCTTCTGCATTGGCTCCATAAAGGTTTTTAGGACCACCTTTAACTCCATCTTTCGCAACAATACGCTTGTTTTGGTAGAAAGTTAAAAGAGTATTTTTACCTGAGTCACCTACAAAGTAAACATTTCCTCCTCTTCCTCCATCTCCACCGTCTGGACCACCTTTATCAACGTGTGCTTCTCTACGGAATGAAACCATACCATTTCCACCACGCCCAGCTTGAATTGATACATAAACTTCATCTATAAATTTAGCCATATTTCCCTCCTTTATGGTAATTAATTTAAATTAATGTAATTATATTCTAAAAATATAATTAAGTTATGCAAATGCATTTGTTTTTGTTAAAAAACAAACTCACATTTGTGAGTTTGAAATTTTAAAGATAATCATTTACTCCAGCGAATGTTTGCTCATCTGGATTGTTAACATTTCAGTAACCTGTATCAATTCTTTTTTGAATTTTTCTTTGTTTGTGCCCTTCTAACATTGCTCATACTCAAGAACAAATGAAGATTGATGAGTAAACTCCAATTGAAATTCCAAATAACATAACGATGTTAAATGACATATTTGTAGCATTGTTAAAGCATAATAGAACTAAAATAGCTAGAATTGTTGTTCCCGATGTATATAAACTTCTTTTGAATGTTTGTGCAATTGAGTGGTTAACAATTGACTTGATATCATCTTTTTTAAGAATTTTACCATTGAATTTAGTTTTAATTGTTTCACGTATCTTATCAAATGTAACAACAGTATCATTGATACTTAGACCTAAAATTGATAAAATAGCAGCAACTATGATTGTTGAAACTTGTAATCTTGTAATTACAATGAAAGCAATAACCATTAAGAAGTCGTGAACTAAACCAATAATTGCTGCAATTGAGTAAGTTCAGCTCATTCTGAATAATAAGTAAACAATAATTCCAACAAAGCTGATTACAGTAGCTAAAACTGCATTTAATACTAATTTGTTAGCTTCACTTGTTGAAATTGTGTAACTAATAATTTCAACGTTTGCATTATTACTTAAAATATCAGCTCTAATTTTTTCAACAACATCTGCTGATAATGATTGACTTGTTTTAATCATTACAACATATTCATTTCCTGAAGCGCTTGCTTTTGAGAATGAAACTATTTGGTCAACATTTTCAATATTGTATTTTGCAGCATTATCTGCAATTACTTTTTTAATAGATTCAGCATCTTCTAATGTAATAGCAGAACCAATTGATGGTTGAACAGTTATATTTGTTCCTCCAGCAAATTCAAGTGATTTATTGAATCCTCCTCAAATATTGTGTTCAGATGCTGAAAGTGAAATGAACACAATCAATCCAATAAGAACAAATATCACAGAACCAAGTGCAAATCATTTTGATTGTTTCAAGTAATCAAAGTTTTCAATCATTGCACCAAGTTTAGTTTTATGGTTAATGTATCTTTTTCTGATACCTAACATATAAAGTTTGTTATCGAACATACCTGTTCCAACTAACATTGACGCTAAAAATCTTGAAAAGACTAACATAATTAACAATGTACATAAAACAGATAATACAAGTGTAATACTAAATCCTTTCACATCTTTTGTACCAAAGTAGAATAGGATAAATCCAACAATTAAAGTTGTAACGTTTGCATCGATAATTGATGACATACTTAGCTTATTAGCATTCCTGAAGGACTTCTTCAGCGAGTCTCCTGTGTAAACTTGCTGTTTTAGTCTTTCAAAAGTAATAACGTTTGCATCAACACTAATACCAATTCCAATAATTAAGGCAGCTAATGTAGCCGGTGAATATTCTCCTCTTAATACTGTGAAGATTAGTAATGTTAAGAAAATATAAAGAGCAATCGAGATTGTTGATAATGCACCAAGTAATCCATAGTTAACTAACATAAATATTGAAATTAAACTGAAGATAACAATTCCAGCAATCATTGCATAGTTAAATGATGAGTTATTTAAATCAGGTTGCACATAAACATTTGACAATACTTCTAACTCATAATCACTTAAACCAAAGTTAATTTGGTTAGCTAAGTGTTGTGCTTCTTGAGCTGTGAAATTACCTGAGATTTGTACGCTTTCACCATTTAATGGCTCATTAACTGAAGCGTTTGAAATCATATAAGCAGTTGCATTAAATTCAAACTCTTTTAAAGCATTTTCAACTCTTCTAGGGTAACCGGTTGAATTATCAATTGAGTAAGCTTGGTTTGTAACGTGAATAAAGTTTCATAAATTATGTCCTGATTGATCTCAATCTTCAGGAAAATCATTTTGTGCAATTGATAATAATTTTTCAATATTTAATCACATTAAAACACGTTTGTCTTGTTGACTTGAAACATATTCAGTTGCTTTTGTTCATTCAACTTGACTATCTGGTCTAAGTTTTAGACTAACTGAGTTTTTACCATTTGATGTATTTGCTTGTGATGTTGCAGAATCTTGTAAAAATGGTGGAATTCATTTTGAAGCAGGTATATCTGTAGGTGAACCATCCACTCCAATAGGCTCACCAACTTTAAATGAACCTTCATAGAATAATGGTCTTAACTGTCCATCAGTAATTGTTAATAATGGTTTATCAACAATTTCATTTTGGAAAAGAATTCTCTCTGAATCAGTTAATTGACCTGATTTAGTGATTCTTATTTTTCCATCACCTTCAGAACTAACTGTAATCCCATTTAAACCGGTACTATTAAGCCTGTTATATAACGATGTGTTAACAAGATTTGTAAGTTGATTGTCTGCGTTCTTTTTATCTTTTTGAACTTGGACTAAAACTTCAATTCCTCCACCATACTCAATAGATTTATTTACATTTTTACCAATGTAAAATAAACTACCAAAAACAATAGCTAAGATTGTCGAAATAATTGTGATAGTGCTTATCACAATTCTTTTTCAATTGCTTAACTTAAAAAATTCTGATATTCTGCTTCTTAATTTCATAATTAGTATTAATTCTACCAAAAATATGCTTTATTTTTTATCTATAAGATAAAAAGAAATTAAAACTAAATTGACAAGTTTTGTCTTAGTAAATAATCTATTCCTAAAGATGTTATTTTTCTTCCTCTAGAAGTTTTTTGCACTAATTTTAAGAGCAATAAGATTGGTTCTATTTCATTGACTATATCGTATTTGTTATGTAAGGTTAAACCGACAATAGTGTCTAATGAAACTGATTTTTCTTCAAATCCATCTTTTAAAATTTGAAGATATTCAATATGATCCTTTGTTAAACCATATTCATATAGGTCAAGATATTTAAAAGTTTTCTTAATAATTTGCTTTGTAATTTCACCTTTTTCTGAAGAAAGTGCAAAGTCTAAAACTCTATAAATTAAGTGATTTGCTAACCTAGGTGTATTTCTTGAATAGGAAGCAATGTACTTAATTAGTTCGTCATCTAAATTTAAATTCAACTTTGAACAAGTGATTTTTAAGATTTTGGAAATATCTTTTAATGTGTAATTAACTAATCTTCCAATGTAACCAAACCTATCTTTAAGAGGTTGTGAAATTTCATTGAATTTTGTAGTTGCTCCAATCAATGTGAATGGTTTTAATTTCATTCTGATTGGCCTAGAATTTCCATCTACACCTATGATTAAGTCAAAAACAAAATCTTCCATTGCAGCATAAAGAAATTCAACAACATTTTTATTAATGCTGTGGATTTCATCAATAAACACAATATCATTTTCATTCACAACTGATAAAACACTAATTAAATCAGCTTTCTTTTCAATGTTTGTGCCTTGTACAAAGTGAATTTTGCTACCTTTTTGGTTAGCTATGATTGTTGCTAAAGTTGTTTTACCCATACCTGGCATTCCATAAAATAAAATGTGATCTAAAGGTTTATTTTGAACTTTAGAACTCTGTATCATTGCTAAAAGTGTTTGTTTTAATTTATCTTGACCAATGAATTTTTCAAAACTATGCGGTCTTAAATCTATTGTCTTCATCTTTTTGAGTCGCTATAAATTTAATGCTTTCTTCTACCATATCTTCGAGCGATTGATTTAATTTAACATTTTTAACTGCACTTTCAATTTGACCTTTAGTAAATCCTAAAACTAATAATGATTTATATAACTCATCTTTCAGTTGTTGTTTTTCAGCTTTTTTAGCATCTCCATTTGTTAATATTTTTGCTCATTTGTTTCCTAATTCAAAACAAATTAAGTTAGCCATTCTTTCAGTAACAAATGGAATTGATGCTAATTCTTCAGTTTTGTGATCAACGATTAAGTGAGCTACATATTCTCATCCTTTTTCAAGAATGCTCATTGCAATTTTAGCCCCTACTTTTTCTATACCAATAAGGTCGATAAATAATAACCTTTCTTTAAATTCTTTGAACCCATAAGTGTGTGTCATATAATCTGTTCTGTATTCAAATAAATATAGTTTTGTCTTTTGTCCAACTTCTCATCTTTTGTCGTCAGCGACAGTTACTATGTATCCATCTCCTTTTGATTCTAAAATAATGTTTGATTTGTTTTTATAAACTATTTCTCCGATTGAATATAATTTCATTTTTTGTCCTCCACTTATTTAGTAAAAACTCTCAAAAAGGAACAAAAAAAGAACAGTTACCTGTTCTAGTTTATAAATTTAATTAAATTATTAGTTGTTACGATCTAATAAAGCTTTGTACCCTTGTACTTTTTTACCTTTATAAAATCCACAGAATTTACATACAACATGTTGTTCAATTTTGTTTGAACATTGCTTGCAATTTACAAGGTTAGGTAATTCTAATGCTGAATGACTGTTTCTTTTGTGTTTACGTTGTTTTGACGTTTTACGTTTTGGAACAATGGCCATTGTTACCTCCTTTTTAATATTTTGACTAGTCTAAAAGCTTTTATATTATAGTATAAAAGGTAAAAAATAATAGTCCATTTTTAGATTTTTTAGTGATATTTTCCAATGTAAAAAAAATAAGTAGCAAACGCTACTTTTAATTATTTGATAAATGAAACTTCTGTTGAAGAATCTAATTTTTGAACCACTTGATCAAGTGTGATTAATTCTTTTTTCAATAGCACTGATGTAACGATTGGAAGGATTCCTGCGCATAAGAAACCTATAATTTGTAAAATCATATTTTTTCTAAATAGTGATGCATATTTTGAATCTAATTTTCCATTTGCAATTAATGCAAAAATAGATTTTCTAATATCTAACATAAATACTATGCAAATTACATTAAGAATTCCAAATATAAGTATCAATGTTACTAATCATCATTGAGACATAAGTGCACTCAAATCTAAAAGTGAAATTACAGCATTTGATGAAGTAGTTGATTTTTGCAATTTGTAAGTGCCATTAAAAATACAAAGTATGAAAAACCTGAAATAAGCACAAATATAGAAATAACTAAAATTGCTATGTTGAATTTAGCTAATTTCGGCTTGAGTTCTTTAATAATACTTAACATAATATGTTCCTTTCAGGTTACTAAACATATTTAGTAACCAAGTATTTTTTAAATCATATATAAGTAGTTATATTTATTAGCATTCTAAAAACTCATATATTTATATTATAATAATTTTATTCATGAAAAGTTTTATTGCAAGAAAAAAGAACATTGTAGGAATTGTGGCTGAATACAACCCATTTCACAACGGTCATATTTATCAAATAAATTGAATTAAAGAAAATATTCCTAATGCTTATATTGTTGTTGGAATGACAAACAAATACACTCAACGTGGAGAATTCCCTATTGCATCATTCAGACAAAGAGCTAAAATAGCAAAAAAATATGGAGTTAATAAAGTTATTAAGCTTGATGATCAAAAATCAATTCAAGCAGCTCATATTTTTGCATCAAATGCTGTAAAACAGCTTGCTAAACATAAAATAAAATACTTAGTTTTTGGTTCTGAAACAAATGATATTGATTTGTTTTATAAAATCGCAACAACTATAAAAGATAATATTGATGAATACAATAAGAAAATTAAGTTCTATTTAAAGCAAAATGGAACAGGATTTCCTAGAGCAGCTTCCCAAGCTTTATCTGATTTAATAGGAGTAAGCATAACTTTACCTAATGATATTTTAGGAATTGAGTATGTTAAAGAAATTGTTAATTCAAATTTAGATATTAAAGCAATTTCAATCCAAAGAACAATTCCATTTCATTCAGATGAAACTATGTCTAATTTTGCAAGTGCTTCAAAAATTAGAAGTATGATTAAAAACAATGAACATGTTTCTACGTTCACGCCCATGAGACTAGTTTATAAGTCAAAAAATGATATTGCAAGCACTTATAAAAAGTTTAAGAAAATAGTAAATAAAAAAACACCTCAACAATTAGCTTCAATTAAAATGATTGATGAGGGTATGGAAAATTTATTTAAAAAACAAGTTAATTTAAATGATGATTATTACTCATTTATTGATGCTTGTGTATCGAAAAGGTACACAGCAAGCAGAATAAAAAGAGCATACCTTAGTATATTATTGAATATTAAAAAAGATTAATTTAATAAATATAAAACCCTCAAGGTTCTAATTTCTTCTTATTAAATTTTTTAAATAAGAATTTAATTCTTACATAACCATTTGTTTTATTAATAATTACATTATGTGTAACATTGTTGCACATAATTTTTTTTCAAATTAACTTTTTAGTCTTAAATGTAGAGACAGAAATCTTTTTAAATTTTGGATTGTATTTAAGAATCTTGTATCTTTTGAAAATTGAAGTGTTGAATAAATCAAAAAATCTATCTTCTCAATTAATAACTGAATTTAAATTATTTTCATTGTTATTGAATGGCTTAAATGGAATTTGATATCCAAATAATTTAGGTGATATTAACAATAAATTCAAAATGTTTGATAATAATTCTGTTTTGTAAATTAAAACATCATTAAACTTATTGATGAATGAATTAGGATCGAATATGAAGTTTAAATTGTTTTTAGCAAAAACAACTTTATCATAGTCTCCAATGTTTCTTACTTTATGTGTATCCAACTTAGTAAATACATCATAATTGTTGAATAGTTTACATACTTTTAAAGCTTTGTCGTAGCACTTTTCGTGTAAAGTAATCTGAGTTACGGTTACGGATAAATTATCAATTGCTTTTTTGATTAATTGAATATGAGGTTTATGAATATTATTTTGCTTATCGTTAAGAAAATCAAATAAACCTGAAATAACAACGCTAGAAATTTCATATTCAATTTGAAGTCACTTGTAAATTTTTGCAAAATCTTTATGTAACTGATTATCTGAATTTGCAAGAGATTCTAAATCCATCATTTGTGTGTTCAATAAATCAACATACTTTGTCTCATCTAATGATGTTTCGTTATTCAAAATTTTTTGAACATCGAAACCATTATGTCTGCTTAATAATTCTGCAAACGAAGTTATATTATCAAACTTAATAATTCCTTGAATTTCAACATTTAATTTTTTTAAATTAGAAACAAAACTTTTCAACTTATCTATTTTCTGTAAGAAAATTTGCTCTGTATTTGTTTTTGATGATAATAAATCAAAGTTATATAGAGAATATAAATCAGGTAGAACAATAACAAATTTTTCATCAATGTTTGAAGTAATCACTTTTAGTACTTGCTCATAGTAATTTTGGATAACTTCAACATTTTTTGATTTAACAATTTGAGAATCCAAGTAAATAAATGTTTTATTTATTTTTGGTGAAATTTTGGATCATAAACATTTCGAAAATATCATATGAATCAACTCCTGAAGTTTTTAATAATTTATCTGTTTTAGCTAATTGTTCAATTATTTTTTGCACTCTATCAAAACCAAATCTTTTTAAAATCATCACATGAACAAAAACTCTTTTTTCATTCATATTTAAAGCTTGTGAAATTTCGGTGATATTAAGTCCTAAACTTTGATATCAGTAAATTCTATTTACTAATGTAAACGTTGAAACAAAGTTTGAAAACAATAATATAACAGGTGTGTTTTCGTTTTTCTTTTGTTCAAAGATCTTATACATAGCTTGAAAATCATCTCTTGAAATAGCATTAGAAAATTGAAAAGGATCATCTGATGGGTAAGGTGCAATGGTTTGTTCAATTATATCTTCTGTAATCGTTTTGTTTAATAAGCACAACTTATTAATTTCATTATTAATAATTTTTCAGTCATTAGGTAATTTTTGTAAAAATACCAATGCAGTTGTTTTATCTATAGCAATATTATTTTTCGCAAATTCACTTATAACATACTCTGCAAGCTGTGTAGGCAATAATGCAGCTATTTTTTTAGGTTTTTCGCATAGTTTTAATGCATCGTCGCTTATAACTCTTTTATTTATTATTTCTGTTTTGTAAATTGAATAAACACTAATATTTGAATCAACTGATTTTAATAAATTTAATAAATACTCATTTTTAGAATTATCTTTAGATTTTGCAGGTTTGCTAAAACTAATATTCTCGAGGATGATTAGTTTTCTAGAAGAAAATAAACCATTGCTTAACAAAATCTCATTTAATGTATCAAATGAGCTTAAATATGAGTTGTTGTCAAAAATAAAAACATCTCTTTGAAGAACATCTTTTTCCTCAGATTTAATTATTGACTTAATGTATTCTAAATCAGTTCCATAATATAACTTCATATCATTCCTTTAAATTCAAATATTAAAATTATTATACAAAGATATTCAAATATTCTATTAGCTCTTTATTACTGTATGAGTACTAAAAAGGTATAAAAAAATAGCACAAAGTGCGTAAGTTGGTGCCTTAGACAGGATTCGAACCTGCACGGATTTCTCCAGTGGATTTTGAGTCCACGGTGTCTGCCATTCCACCACTAAGGCATATTATTTATTATATCAATTTTTAATCATCTAAAAATAAAACAAACTGAATAATCAACTTGTTAAATTTACTATCAAACCAGAAAGTGATAAATAATAAGAATTGCAAAAACAAAAGTTCTTACTTAAGGCATTTTATAATTCAGAATTGAACTAGCAATAAGAATTTCTTATCTTTTTCCTCTTTTGTAAAAATCAATGAAAAAGATAATTAACATTTTACCTACTTATAATAAGCATACTCCTTTAATATAAGAAATTTGACTTTTTGCAAAATATTCATTTAGTGAAAGGATATAAAAAACGCACATAGTTTTAAAGCTATGTGCAAGGATTATTAGGCATAAATAATAATTGTGAAGATAATTGATAAAAGTAAATAAATTGAAAAGTTAAATATAAATGGAAACTTAGATGGTGTAGGTTTGTCTATTTGTCTTTTTTTAGTTTTTTCCTTTGTATGAAGATAAGCTCTCTTTTCTTCATTAGACATAGACTTGAGTCTTCTTTGTTCTTTAGAATCTTGTAGATTAGTTCAAGACATCTTGAATTTTTCAATACTTTTTTCTAAAAAACCAAGTTTGAAAATAATACATAATAAAACCACTAAACAAGTAACATAAGCCGGAATTGAAAAACCGTTTATGAGTATGTTGTAATGATATTTTTCCTCGGCTAATAATACATTATTTTTTCCTAAATATGCACCAACTATCACAAAGTATATAACTAGAAAAGCTAGCGATATTAAATAAAATCTAAGTGTTGCAAATTCAAATTTTAATTTATTTAAACTTCTATATATTAACTTTTTCATTAATTGTACTTACCTTCTTTTCATTTTTTAGCTTGTTCATCAGTTGCATAAATATAATGTTTATTTTTCTCAACTGTATGAATTGTTGGAATATTAGGGAATTGTTGTTCATCTAAATATGATAATTCAAACTTAACATCTTGGAATTTAGCATTAGCATTTGAAATTTTAGGTATTGCTTTGAATAAATTAAGTGTGTAAGGGTGAATTGGTTTTGCATAGATTTCTTCAGTTTGTCCTGATTCAACAATTTTACCTAAATGCATAATCTGAACTCTGTCAGCGACATATTCAATCATTGATAAATCGTGTGCTATAAAAATCATAGCAATATTTTTTTGTTTACATAAATCTTTTAAAAGATTTACAACTTGAGCTTGGATAGAAATATCAAGTGAAGCAATCGGCTCATCAGCAACAATTACTTTAGGTTCTGTAATTAATGCTCTTGCTATAACTATTCTTTGTCTTTGACCACCACTAAACTCGTGTGGATAACGGTAAGCAAATTGTTTTAACAATCCAACATCTTCTAAAGATTTGTAAATTATATTTCTTACATATAAGTTACCTACTCTTAAGAAACGATATGGAGCAATTAAGAATTTAACAAAATTAGCACATCATCTATTTTGAAGCCACATATCTAAACTTGAAATTCCCATAAGCAATCTAATATCACTTAAGTTTGCATTTAAATATTTTGTTTCAATTTTGAACGATTCAATTCCATTTAATCTATCTGAAACATTTGTTTTATAGATATTTAAATCAATTTGTCTTTGTTTAATTAAGGTATTATTTCTAGATGCTTTAGGCTCTTTGAGCAGTGGTTCAATTAAGTTTTCTTTGTAAAACTTGATAAAGTTAGCGTGATTTTTCTTGAAGTTTTCGAAAATCACATTATCTTTACTTCTTAACTCTTGTTGAAATTTTAATGCTTCATCAATTTCTGCTCTAATGTCATAAATTCTATTTGAGTATTCTTGCAAGTATTTTGCAAGTTCGGAATTAAACACTTCTTGTTTTTGTTTAAGTTCTTCTTTAGCAACTTTGATTTGATCACTTACATATTGAGGGTCTTTAAAGAATTCTACAAACATTCTAAAGAATGTTTTATTTTTCATTTTTTTAGCTTCTTTATAGTTTTGACGTAACTTAGAACCTAAATATTGTGATCTTTGAATGAATTTTGAAAGATCAAAATTGTATTCTTTTGAAACTATGTTTTGAAGTTCTTTGATTGATGATTTAAATCTTGTATCCACATTTAATTTTGTATAAAAGTCCTGTGAGTAAGCTCTAAACTCATCTGAGAGCTCAACTAAATCTTCAAATGATAAAAATTTAAGCAAACGATAATTTTGTTTTAACTGTCTATATAAGCTATAGTTAATTAAATAAAGTTTGTATTCGTGAAAATATAAGTCTAAAAATGTTGTACTTCTTGCATCATTTTTGTGCATTGTGTATTCGTTTTTAACTTCTGCTAAAAAGTTTTTAATTGATGTTTTCGAAATTGACACAGTATCCTTGAAATTCACTTTTTGCTCTTTGTAGTAGACTTTTTGGTCATTGTATAAAACTTTTAATTCAAAGTACTCTGGGCTAAAACTTGCAAGTTGTTTAACTTTTTTATATTTAAGTTTAGCTTCCTCAAGATCAATTTCATCTAAGTCGATTTTTCTATGTCTAAAGTCAGATTGTTTTTGCTCAAATAATTGAATTAACTTCTCATTATTTTTATAAAGGTTGTTAATAACTTGAGAGTTAATTTTTGTTCTCTCTTCTAAATATGCAAAATATGAATTAAATTGATCATCAATATTGTTTTCAATATCAAATTGAATGTTTTCAGATAACTTTTCTCATTTTTTAATTAATGGGATGTGAAGTTTGTTAATTATTTTTAGGTTTTCGAGTCTTAACAATAATTCTTGTTCTAAAAATGTGTATCTGAAGTTATTTGTGACATCTTTTCAATCTTTTTTAATGTTTTTAATTTTATTTTTAATTATTCCATTAACAATTAATGGTTCTTTTAAAATACTGAAAATTGTATTTTGTCCATTAAGCGATGCCATTGGGTCTTGGAAAATCATTTGGATGTTTTTATGCATAAATTTCTTACGTTTTTTAGAAATTCTTTTTCCTGAAATGATTTTTCCATCTAATCTAACAAAACCGTTGTAGTCATTATATAAACGTAATAATGAACGGCCGATTGTTGTCTTACCTGAGCCTGATTCACCTATGAGGCCTACTATTTCACCTTCTTTTAAATCAAAAGAAACATCATCAACAGCTTTGTTAACATTGTTTTTGTTAACAAAGTATTTTTTAAGATTAATAATTTCTAATATTGTTTTTTTACTCATTAAACACCTTCTTAAAACTTTCTAATCTAGCTTGTAATTCTTTTGATAATTCAACTTTTGGAGCATCTGGATGCAATAATCAAGTGGCTGCTCAATGTGTTGGTGAAACTTCGAATAAAGGAGGTTCTTTAAGAAAATCAATTTCTAATGCATATTGGTTTCTTGGTGCAAATGCATCTCCTAAAGGTAAGTTATTCATATCGGGTGGCGTTCCACTGATTGAATATAATCTATCTTCTCTATTTTCAGGAATAGCTGAAATCAAAGCTCACGTGTAAGGGTGTTTTGGTTCTGTGAAAACATCCTTTTTTGTTCCTTTCTCAACTATTTTTCCTGCGTACATTACATAAATGTAGTCACAGAATTTAGCAACAACTGAAATGTTGTGTGAGATTAAGATAATTGTAATATTGAATTCTTGTCTAATATTTTCAAATAATGATAACACGGAAGCTTGAACTGTAGGGTCAAGTGCTGTTGTAGGTTCATCAGCAATAATTAAACTTGGTTTAAGTGCAACAACCATTGTAATAACAACACGTTGCTTCATACCACCACTAAGTGTGTGTGGGTACATATCAAAAACAGCTTCAGCTTGACGAATTCCAAAACGCTTAAGTAGTGAAATTAAGTATTCTCTTTTTTCTAAGTATGTTGATTTTTTTCATTCAGGATTTTTGTTAAGCGCATCTAACAATTGTTTACCAATTTTTCTAGTTGGGTTAAGTGATGTAAGTGGGTCTTGAGGAATGTAACCGATTTTATGTCCTCTAATTGTCTCTCAGAATTTATCTTTTTCGCTACTGAGTAAGTTAATTCCATCAATTTCCATTTTATCAGCTGTAATAAATGAATTCTCATTTATGTTAAGTAACGATTTAGATGTAACTGATTTTCCTGAACCAGATTCACCTACAATACCTATGATTTCACCTTTTTTGATTTTTAAGTCAACACCACGTACGATAGTGATAAATTTATTTCTTCTTAATTTAAATGAGACTTTAAGGTTTTTAACATCTAATAATAAATCTTTGTTTTCCATAAATTTACCTCCTATCTTGTTTTAATAACTTTTGGATCAAGAGCATCGTGAACTCCTAATGCAACAAAGTGAAGTGAAACTGAAATTAATAATAAGATTGATGCAGGCAAGATTAAGATAAACGCGTTATCTCCTGCTTGTGATGCTGCGTTAGACAAAATCGTTCCTAAGTTAGCACTATCTGATTTGAAGAATCCTAAGAATGCAAGTGATGAAATTTGCATAATAATTGATGGAATAGATGCAACGAAGCTTGTTGAAATTTTTCCAATGATTGCAGGTAATGCGTGTTTGTAAATTAATCTAGCTTTTGATGCACCGATTGATTGTGAAGCTGTAATGTATTCTTGATCTTTAACAGTAATTATGAACATTCTTGTACTTCCAACCGATCTAACTCAACCAATAAATACAAGTGCTATTCCTAAAGTTAAGTTTGATGTACCGAATGTAGCAGCAAAGATTAATAATCAAATCATTGTTGGTGGTGCCATAAAAATATCAATAAGTCTCATTATTGTTGTATCGATTCAAGTTCCAACGTGGAAACCTAAATAAGCACCAATTGCAACCCCGATAATTGTTTGAATTGTAGCAACTATTAAAGCTAATTTAATTGCTTCTCAAGTTCCAACTCAAGACTGTGTTCATATATCAACTCCAGCTTGGTTTGTTCCTAAGTAAGTAGATAATGAAAATTGTGGATTGTGATTTAAGATAGCCTGAATGTATTGTCTAGCTTTTTCAGCTGAAACTGATGGATCAATTTGTGATTTTTCTAAAGCAATACCGATATTTTGAACTTTGTTAAACACGTAAGCATTAACTAAAACTTTGTTTGTTGAATCTGAGATATCAACAATTTTAATTGCATTAGCAGGATTATTTTCGCCAAAGTAAATAAAGTCTCTTCATAAAACTCCACCATAATAATCTCTACTTGCTCAAGTATTAATTAATGTCTCATAGTTATCAATGTGACCTTGAGCAGGATATCAAGGACTGCTCATTGGTGGTAGCCCTATGATGTTACTTGTTGATGAATCAATGTATTTGCCAACTTGCATTGTTTGTGGGTTAATTGTTCAAATTCCAACTGAATTATAAAGTGGTTTTGTAGCTGAATACTTTGCAGTTTCAGTTACAAAAATTGAAATTACTAAGATAGTTATAAATACAATTAATGCAGCAACTGCAACTCAGTTTGTAAAGAAACGCTTAATTATTTCAACTAAAAGTTTTTTAGGCTTACCAGCAATTGAATTAAGCGTACTATCATCTTTAGGAGCAAATTGTGAAATAGCTGGACGAATGCTATCTAAAGATAATTTATATTTCTTTTCAAATTCTCTTGCGTTCATATTTACCCCTTTCTATGATTGTTTTATTTTTTCATTTTCTTTAAATTGTTTATTTCTTAAGAAGTAGTTTCTTATAAATCTTGTAACACTATATGGGTTAGCTGCAGAGTATTTAATTCTAGGATCTAAGAAAGCAAATGATATATCTACAAGTATTGTTGTAAATAAACTAAGTGATGTGAAGAATACTGTTGAGAACATAATGATGTTAATTTCACCATTAGGGAATGCTTGTGTGATAACTTGTGATGTGCCAGGTACTCCTCAGTAAGTTTCAATAACAATTCCACCACTTAAAAGAGGAATGTAAGATGGAATTAAAATTGCAGCAAGTGGGATTGAAATATTTCTTAAAACATATTTAAAGAAAATTTCTCTTTTGCTTAAACCTTTAGATTTAGCAATTAAAATGTAGTTTGATGTAAGAACTGTAATAACTTGGTTTCTTGTGTATGTAATGTACCCTGATAGTGAACCGAGCACGATAACTAAGATTGGTGGAAGTCAACTTAATATCATTTTGCCTACACCATAGGCTTCAACTTCAGCAGGGTTATTAAAGTTAATGAAATTTGGTGGAAAGTTCATTGAGAACAAGATTGAAATAATAATAGGCGCGATAACAAACGATGGAAGCGCTATAAAGACAAGTGCAAAGAAGTTAATTGATGCATCAGCAACTGTTCCACGTTTGTACCCTGAAACTATCCCTAAAGTAATTCCGATAAGAGAAGAAATTAAGAAAGCAGGTAATGTGATAATAATAGAGTATTTAAGGTACTTAAAGAAATATTCAGGAATTGTTTTAACATCTGCATTTTCTAAAAGTGAATTATTGAATGGGTATCCAAATGGGTTTGATGGCTTGGTAAATAAATCTCCAACTCAGTAACCAAATCTAATAACTGGATTTAGTTTCATATTAAATCATTCTGTTTTAACATTCTCATAAATCAAATTATCAGGTATTAAATGGTACTTAACTGAGTTTTCAAATAACCTTTTCATCTCACCTGCATTAACTGCTGAAGAATTATTTTCACCAGCTTGCTCAAGTGCTTTTTTAGCAAATGGGTTATCCGAAAACTGAGCAACCATAAGGTAAACTACCATTATAATGATAAACAAAGTAATGATAGCAAAACCTATACGTTTAAATAAGTATTTAAGCATTTTTCTCCTTTCAATTATTTTCCATTAACTGTTCTAATATCTACTCAATATGGAATTTCTGTTTCAAATTCAGGAACTAAATAGTTAGGGTTTTTGAGTGTTTTAGCAAGTATTGATGTACTCATATATGAGAATGCACTCGGTACTGCTCCAACAAAGTTTCCAATTTCTTGTGCTAAATGAACTAAATCTAATTTTGAAACCATTTCACCAGTAACTGGATCTGGATTTTGTGTGTAATCTAATCAGAAGTTTGCATTTAAGTTATCTCAAGATGTATATGAACTTAAGTTATCTGATTCATCCATTCTGATTAATTTTTCACCATCTCATTTGTACATGCCCATAATGTTTGAAAGATGTTGAACTTGACTGTTTGTTAAATTGAATGTAACTTGCTCTGGTGTAATTGATAATTTATTTCCATCAATTTTGATAAATTCACCAAGTCTTTGTGCCGCTTTATAAAGTTGAGGATATAAAGCTTGCATTTTTTGTGCATATTCAGGGTCAGCTAAAATTGCAAGCATTGCAGTAGTTATATGAGCTCTTTGCGCGATTCCTGTAATACCTGAACCAATTCCGTTGTAGTCGTATCCTCATCCAATTAAGTCTACCGGAGATGGTGTTGTAGTTCAGAATCCTCTTCACTCGTCTTTATCTATTGGTTTGATTAATTTAATGTTTAATCTAGGATCTAAACCGTTTCAAGCTTTAATAAGTAAATCAAGTGCATTAACGGCTAAAGTTGGATAGTTGAAGAATCTATAAAAGATACTAATATCTACTGTTTTACCTAGGAGAGTAGGGTTTTGAGCATAAACTCTATCGAGTAAGTCTTTCATTCTTGCTTTAAGTTGCTCATAAACAACACTCTTAACTGAATCATCAGCTGTTGTATTAATGTTTTGAGTATCGCTCGGATTAATTAAGTTTCCAATTGCGCCGAAATCAACTCTTTGTCCTGTTTGTGAATCAACTACAAAAAATGCATTAACAATATCACTATTGCTTCTTAAACTGTTTGTAGTTGAGTTATCTAAAGCGTTTGAATTAATATCATTATCAGGCGCAAGGTAACTTACTCACCCAACTGCAGGTTGTGGTTTTCTTTGTATCATACCGATTGTGTTTCAGTCAATTGCAGCTGATAAAATTGTTTTAAATTCAGCCCCTGTACCTACAGATACTGATTTAATTGCATTTTTAGAAGATTGAGAAATTGCTTCGGTAGTTGACATATTTCACATTACATATGAATAAGCATCATTAAAGTAAGTTGTTGATGAACCTTCTTTTGGTAAAAGTGATCAAATAAAGTGTTTTGTTAATGAACCTTTATTTGATAACTTAACTGAGTTAAGTCCATAGTTATTTGGATCTTGTAACACTGCATCTCTTCTTTTTTGAGTTAAGCCTGTAAATGAATATGATGCTTTTTGACCAAATAAATATTGGTTATATGATGAATCATCAAAAATTGCAGCATCAACTAAATAGTTTTGAAATCTTGAAGAGAACTGATTAATTGTTGTTGGGTTATTAACAAACTCCGAATCTCAATAATGCATATTTTTAAATGTTGATTGAGTCAATGTGTCTGAATTAAATTTAGAACCATAGTATTTTCCAGCAAATAAAGTTTTATCCTGTGAAAATCCATATCAATAGATACCTGAATCTTTTGCAAGTCCATCAATCGATTGAACTGATTGTCTAATTTTGTTAATTTTGACTTCATTACTTTGATCTTCTTTAGTTTGTGGAGTTATGTCTTGATCATTTCTTCTGTTTTTATCTTTAATAAATTCAGATGGAGCTGCAGCAAATTCATATGATTTAGTTATCATATCTAAAATATTTACAAATGATGCAGCTGCATTTTCATTAAGACGTTCAAGTCCGAAATATGAGTGTCCATCTTTGTTAACAACTGAATTTGAACGATCTAATATTTTGTCTAAGCTTACATTAAATAAATCAAATAAATAAGAGTTTGTATATTGTTGTCTATCATCAAAAAGTTTGTTTGGTTCAGATAACATCGATCTAATATCATCATCTGCAGTTTTGCTTCCACCATTTTGTCTTCTAAATAGTGTGTCATTCATTTTTGTTCTTAGAATTGAAATATAAAAGTCATCTGCAACAACAGGATATTGTGTTTTATTACCGTTTGAATCAACTCAAAATACACCGTTTCTAATTCTAAATTCCATTCTGTGAGCTAAACCAACTTTTTCGAAGAAGTTAGCTGAGTTAATAGAACGTGGATTAGATGAAGTTCTTTTAACAATACTTGTTGTGTAGTAGTCTACATTAAGCACATCATCGTGTTCAGTTGGTCCAGGAACTAATCCAGCGTCATCTTGATCAAAAACAATAGCTTCTAAAATTGGCTTACCATTTGGGTCAGTTAATTTAGTTCCGTTTTCTTCTTTTTGAACATATAGAATGATTGCGTCAGCTAAATCTAATTTAAATCTTTGTAATGTAGGTTGTAAGATAAGTTCTGTTTTCTTGTTTGTAATTCCATCTTCAGAAAGTGCTGATTTTTCAGTGTTAATAAATTTTGCCTTACCTGAACTTTCTAAAGAAATAAGAGATGAATAAGTTGTTCAAAGTAATGGGTCAACTGGATTACCATATCCAGCACTTACATCTCACGGATATGTGCTTGATGAATAAACTGAGTTATATACTTCTTGATAAATTTGTTTTTGAGCGAATCTATCACTAACTTTAGATTTATTGAATTCAATATTAGGATAAAGAATGTTTTTAACTTGTTCACTAGTTAAAAAGTTATTTTGACCAGCATTTTCATCAACATAATCTTGTCCATATGAAGCTAAATCATCTTCAATTAATTGAGCTTGATAATTTCTAGCTAATTTATTATGAAGATTGAATTTTTCTAATTCAACTTTCATTTGTTCTGCATATTGAGAATTGAATTGATTTTCGATTTCGACAAGTTTTGCTCTGTAGGCATTATCAGCAGCATTGAATTTTTCACTGGTTTTGTTGTATTCAGCTTCTGCAGATTTTACTTGTTCTGTTAATTCGTTTAGCTTTTGTTGTCTTTGTTCTGCAAAACTTGAGCCCATTAAGACATCTTCATTAATTAACTGTGTTAATTTATCTAATGTATGTTTCGCAATTTCTTGTTTAGATTTAATATCTGCAATTTGCTCGTTTAAATCTTGAATGTTTTGTTCTAGCTGACTAATTGATGATTTGAATTTTTGTGCCTCTTCTGAACTTTTATCTTCTAACTTCTTATATTCAGCAGTTTTTTCTGCAAAAGATTTTTTATTAATATCAAGATTAATATTTTGGTTTTCTAACTCTTGCTTTAATTTTTCAATATTAGAAAGTGTTGCGTTATATTGTTCAGATTTAGGTGTTGAGTCTTCTTCTAAAACAACTTTATAAGATTTATTTGTGTAGCTACCTAATATATCTAAAACTTCTAAGTTAACATCATTGTTTTTAGGTAAATTATCAACTGCTAAAATTAACGCAGATAAATCGTTTGAGCCAGACACCAAGATATAAAAGTTTTTTTGTGATTGTAATGAAACTAATTTTCTAAATGAATTTGTATTTTCATTTTTAGCAGCTCTATATTCAGTTTCAGTATCATTTAATTGTTCATAAAGAGCTTCTTTTTTAGCATAATATTCTTGATATTTTGTTCAAGCTTCATTAGCAAGATTTGTTTCTTGTACAGATAATCTTTGATAATTTGCTCTCTCTTCAGCGCTCAAAGGTGGTTTTTTTGGTTTATCACCTGTATTCGAACACGAAGCAATTACTAATGGTGATATTATAGACAAACCGGATATAGCACCTAATAATAATTTTTTGTATTTTTTCACGGATACCTCCTTATTTTTTATCTAATTTGAAAATTTTGTTTCCTAATTTAATTCATTGATTTACTAAATCTGATAAGTAATCAAAACTTTGCTTATAGAAGTTTTTATCAAGTAAATCAACTCCAACTTTTTTAAGAATTTCAAGTGGATAATCACTTCCACCAGCTTTTAAGAAATTGTCAATGTAGTTATCTAATGCTTCTTTACCTTTTTCTTTATATTGAGCAAAGAAGTAATTTGCTGTTAATTGTCCAACTGCATATTTATATACATAAAAACCATAGTAATAGTGAGGTACATAAATTGAGCCCAAGTTTTCTTTAGCTACATATTTAGCTTTTTTACCCTTCTTAGATTTGTATTTGAATTTAAGTGAATTTTCGTGGTAAAGTTTTGAAATTGCTTCATAGCTTCCTGCAACATTTCCTTCTTCTATACCTTTGTACAAGTTGTATTCGTATGAAGCTCATTCAACTTGTCTTACTACTGTGCCAATAAACCCTTGAATAATTTTTGATAAGATTTCAAATTTAAATAGGTCGTTTTTAGATGTTTTAAGTAAGTAGTCATATAACATTGACTCATTGAAAATTGATGCAATTTCAGCCAAGAAAATTGGATATGAGCTAAGTGGTAATGGTTGATATTTAGTTGCAAAATATGAATGCATTGAGTGACCTAATTCGTGAGCTAAAGTTTCTACTGAATCTAATTGACCATCAAAGTTCATTAAAATGTACTTCTTATCAATTCCATAAGTTCCACCGATACTGTAAGCTCCTGAACGTTTGTTTTGGACACTCATAAAATCAACTCAATTTTCTGTTAATGCTTTGTTAGCTTCGTTTGCGTATTCTTCACCAAACGGTTTTACAGCTTCATTAACTAAATCAATCGCTTCTTCAACTGTGTATGAGGTTTTAACATTTACAAGCTCTCTTAATGTATCTCATTTTTCCATTTTTGACTTATATTTAGCTTTATAGAATTTTTTGTATGCTTCTGAATATTTAGCTAATACTTTAATGTTTGAAGCAACTTGATCAAATAATGTTTGTAAGATTTCATCAGTAACTTTATCTGAATTAGTTAACATCATAACTGCTGATGGGTATTTTCTAACTTTTGCAGCTACGGTTAAGCTCTTAAAGTGTTGGAATAAAGTTTCTGCTAATGAATCTTTGTGTTTGTAGTAAGCATCTCAGAACTTTTCAAAAGCTTGCTTTCTAACTTCTTTTTTATCTGATTTAAGTAATTGATTTCTATTTGTTTTATTTAATTTAATTTTCTTTTTGTCTGATAAATCAACATATCCATAATCTAATTCTGAATTAGTAATAATTGAGAAAATGTTGTGTGGATCAGGTTCTCCATATGATGTTTGCAAAATGTATTCTTCAACATCATCACTTAATTTATGTTTATGTTGTTCAATTGTTTCTTCAATTTGCATTTTGTAATCTGCTAATCTTGGATCATCTTTTCAAACTTTCATTTTGTCTAAGTTTGCATAAAATCTATTAATTTCAGAACCGAATTCAGTTTCAAGTTGATTATCTAAAAATTCAACATCTTGTGATTTTTTGATAATTTCAGGATCAATTAAATTAACATTTTGCTTGTTACTTAAATAATTAGAAACCTTGTTACTAATAAGTGTTAATTGTTCACTAACTTTTAAATCTTCTAAATAAGCTTCAATTGAGTCATATTTTGAATCTTTATTTTTAATTCTTTCTTTATATAGTGCTACATACTCATCGATTCAGTCATCTAATTTTTTACCTTGTAAAATGTCTTCTAAATCTCAACGATATTTTTTAGGTACATCTTCATATTTTTTGTATTGTTTTGCTTTCATAATAACTCCAAATAATTAAATAAAAAGTTTTGTAGAACTATAAATCTACAAAACTTTAATACAAAATTTAAAATAAATTAATGTTATTAAAAGGATGTAAATCTATAGCACCAATGGTTAAACCAAAGAGTAGAAATCTTTTATGCTTTTCTACCAATATAGAAGTTTGCCAACCTCTATATTTCGGCTTTTATATCCTTTCAATATTCATATTTGCATGCCTGCTAGAATATTTACTTTTATTAAAAGCTCCTCTATAGTATTTATTACATAACAGATTTCATTTTTAATGTAATCTGTTATGTTTTCGTTAACAGAATACACCAAATTAAACGTTAATATGAAATCAACGAATATTGGTGATATTAATAATTCTGTTTTTCTGCATTTTCATTTTTTTATTATAAACCATAATATTGATTTATTTTTAAAAATTAAAATATTTTTATATATGTGAGTAAGGGATAAATAAAAAATAGCATTACTGCTACTTTTTATAATTTGTTAACTTCAATGATTGCTGAATATTTTTTATTTTTAACTAATTCAATAACCTTGAAGCTAATTTCATCTTCGATAGTGAATTTTGTTGATTTAAGTAGTTTAGTTGAATTTGTCTTAGTTAATAAATAAGTTTTCAAATCCATAGCTTTTTCATCATCGCTTATAAGTTCTTCATCAATCTCGAGTTGCTTAATTAAATCAGACATTTTAACGTTTGAATGAGCTTTAGCTCTTTCAAGTGAAATTTCATAAATTTGCTCATCGTCATCGTATTCATCATAGATTTCTCCAATGATTTCTTCAATGATGTCTTCAATTGTAATGATACCTAAAACATCTGTAGAGTTGTTGTTTTCAACAACAAAAGCCATTTGAGCTCTTGCTGCTCTCATTTTCTCAAGAGCACTTGAAAGAATTGAGTTAGCTGAAATGCTTGGAACTTGTTTCATATAATTAATCACTTTACCTTTTTTAAGTGAGAATATGTCTTTTAATAAAACAATTCCAATAAGTTGTCCATCTTTTTCAATTGGTAATCTTGAATAGTTTGTATCCTTGAATATTTCAATCGCTTCTGCTACACTAGCTTTATAAGAAATGTAAGTTACATCTTTTAATCTAATGTAGTGTTGTGCAACTTTTGTTGAGTCCAAATCTAAAGCATTTTGAGCTAAAATACTTTCTCCGGTTTGCAGCACCCCTTCTTCGTTAGCGAGTGCTAGCATTGATTTAATATCACTTTCTGAGTTTGTAACATAAACATTTTTGCTAAGTTTGCTAATAAAGAAAGTGATTGGGAAGAATATTCAGAACATTAGTTCATTGAATAAACAGAAAACCTTTAA
>NZ_JBLNNG010000009.1:0-33643 GCF_047785185.1 Mycoplasma sp. 4079
TTTTAAAACCTTTTGAAATTGCTAAGACTAAATAGTATTTTCCGTTTTGTTTTTTTCTGCATAAGTTGTATTTCATACTCTTTATTATACCATTTTATGTGTGTAATGTAAGTAAAAAAATAAAATTTCTTTTCCTTCATATATCTATAGATATATGGATTAAAAAACGACCCTTAAAAAAGGTCAAACTTGGAAACTCGGGAAATTAAGAAATTTACTTTACTTTCATTTGATAAAGGTGTATAAGTAAAATATATTCAATTTTTTCAAATTAAATATATTTAATAAATTAACAAACATTCTTTTTTTAGACAAAAGAATAAAAGAGGATAAATGAAAAAAATCAAATTCTTACTTTTTGCTACAGGTGTTTTATCAGTAGCATCAATGCCGCTTATTGCTGGTCAATGTTCTGCAAAAGAACAAAAATCTGAAGAACCTAAAACACCAACCAATCCAGAACCACAACCAGTTCCTGTTAATCCAGTAAATGGTGGAACCGATAATCCAAGAACTATAGCAGCTCGAGTTGACCAATACGAAAATGCATTCGTATTGCAACCAGCTGGCACATTTGCATATGTAAATGCTAAGGTTCAAGAAAAAGCTAATCAAATTAGCAGATATGGTCTTTTACAACTTTACAAAGGTTTCAATGGTATAGGAATTAAATCTGGTGGTCAAGGCGATGATAATAAAATTCTTCTTCCTAAAGAAGGAATTACAATTGACCAATTCCTTTCAACTAGAGATACTAAGGATAACAAGTATTTTGATGGAACTTGAAATCCAGAAACAAAAATACTTACAATTAAATACAAAATCAAAGATAATGGCGACAAAGTATATGAACAATCATTTACTTTAAGCTAGAAAAATTACGAAAATTTCAAAATTAAATTAATCAAAATTACCAAAATATATTAGCATCTTGTGAAAAAGATGTTATTTTTTACACATTTTGTCAAAAATTTAAGAAAATTCTTACATTTTAGGGTAAAAGGTGTATAAAATAGTTATAGTTATATTTATATATATTCAATAAGAAAGAAAGTATAATTTAACTATGAACGAAATTAGTTTAAAAAGAAAAGAAGCAAGATTACATCAATTGATTGCTGACATAGTGACTAATGATATTACAAATTCAAATGTAATAGACCCAGTAGTGATGGATATTCAACTATCACCTGACTTATCACATGTGAAAGTGTTTGTATCATTATTCAAAAACGAAGAAAAAGGTATCGAAGCATTAAACAATGCAGCAGGTTATGTTAAAAAAGTGTTATCCAAATCACTCGATTGACGTAAAGTGCCTTCAGTTCATTTCCACTTAGATACAGTTTCTAAGAATGGATACAAAATTGATGAAATCATTAGACAAATTAAAAATGAAAATTAGTTAAATTATTTTTCAATTTTCAAAATTGAAATTGAAAAGGAGAAATTATGAAAAGATCTTGAAAAGTTGCATTCACCATTTTAGGAGCTGCAGCATTAGGAACAGCTATTGTTACAATTCCTATGGCAGCTTTAGGAAAATTCAATAAAGGCGACAATAATAAAGATTTAAAACAACCTGCAAACCCAGGAACAGGAACTTCAACTAACCCTAAAGATGGTAATCAAAATCCAAACACAGGTAACCCTGGAGATGGAAACGGAGGAAATGAAACTCCTAATCCAGACCCAGTGACACCACCAGTAGAAGAGAAAAAAGTATCAGTAACACTTAATGCAGATGTTACAGGAAAGAAAACAGCTTACGTAGCTGATATTAATGACTTTACAATTGATATTCCAGAAGGTGTTACACTTGTTGAAAAATCAGTAGTTGACTTATATGAATTATCAAAAGCAGATACAGATGAAGGTAGAGCTGCTAAAGAATTATTATTTGCTGGAAAAGCTAAAGTTACTGTTAAAACAACAAAAGAAGGTCAAACAGATCCTACATCAGAAGACTTTGAAGTTGCAGGTTATATCTCAAAAGACCAAGCATATGAAAAATTCAGAGCAGTTTTATCAACAATTTCAACATCAGTTGATAAAGATCAAGAAAACAACCTTGCAATTCAACCTCAAACTGCTAAAGGTGTTTCAGCTGGTGCTAAATATTTAGCTGGTTCATATACAAACAAAACATTAGAAAATGTAATCAAAGTATCAGTTACAGGTGATGATTTAGTTAAAGGAGCATTTACAGTAGTAGATGCAAGCACAAACCTTAAAGAAGGAAAAACTAAAGTTATTCCATACTTATACTTAGATGATAGATCACACAATGATATCTTTATGTACAAATCAGGAAGCACAGAAGCTACATCATTAGAAGATGAAGTTGAAGTTACACAATTACCTGTTTTAACAATGAGTGCTGCTGGTATTGTTAATACATACAATGTTCAAAAAGCATTCACAATTGACGAAGCAAAATTATTAGAAGCATTAAATAAACAAAGTATGAGTGAAGTTTCATTTAGCGACTTAACAGTTGAAAATGTTACAACTGCATTAAAATTCACACCAATGACAATCCTTCCAAAAGCTGGTGGTGAAGAATATGGGTATGTATTAGATGAAAACTTCAAAGAAGCATCTAAATTCAAAGTTGCAAAAATCGAAACTATTCCAGGCGATGCGTCTGAAACAAGTGCAAAAATTAGTTTTGAATTTGAAACAGTTATTCCTTCAGTTGCAGAAGGTCAAAAAGTATTCTACTTCGTAAAATCAGCTGAGCCAAAAGCTACAGAATTAACAGAGTCAATGAACGGAAAATTCTCACAAGTTCTTAATGGATTGAAAGCTAAAGAAGCAACACCAGCTCCAGCAGCAGAGAATGAATCAACAGCTAATACTGATTCTACATCATCAGAACAACCTGTTGTTGCAGAAGCTGAATCAGAATACAAAGATGCATTCGTTGTGTTATCAACAGCTACATATGCTAATGCTAAAACTACATATGATGCTAAACAAGGTAAAATTAAAACAAACGGTTTATTACAATCATACAGTAAAGGTGCATTCTTCGGTATAACATCTGGTGGTAACCAAGATAACAATAAATTATTCGCACTTAAAGAAGGTTTAAGCGTATCAAACATTGTTTTAAAAAATAGTAAATACCTTAATGGAACATTAGATGAAGCAAACAAATCAGTTACAATTACATACCAAGTTTCAAGTGAAAATAATAAAGAATACACACAAACATTAGTATTACCTGAATAATAAATGATTAACTTAAAACTCACTATTTTAGTGGGTTTTATTTTGTAATTTTCATCTTATTTTCAAAACAAAATTTTCACTTCATTTTCCTTATTTTTCTTACTCATTGTCCTGAAAAATAGAAGCAAACGCGAGGTTATTTAATGGATTTATAGTAAAATTATCTTGCTAACTTTTCAATGAATTTATTAGCCCAAAATAAATGACTGAATAATTAGTGAACATTTGATTAAATTAGGAGATAAAATGAGAAAACTTTTTACAAGTGAATCAGTTGGAAGAGGTCACCCAGATAAATTATGTGACCAAATTTCTGATGCAATCTTAGATGCTTACCTTGCTTTAGATCCAACGTCAAAAGTTGCTATTGAAACGATGGCAAGTGGGCATAATATTTTCATAGCAGGAGAAGTTAAATCATCTGCTGATATTGATGTTATAGAAATAGCTAAAAACATCTTGAAAGAACTCGGATACTACACAACAGAAACAAGTTTCATTACAGACATCAAAAAACAAAGCGAAGACATCGCTATGGGTGTCGAAAAAGGACACGAAATCGGTGCTGGTGACCAAGGTTTAATGTTCGGTTATGCAATTAACGAAACACCTGAATATATGCCTTTGGGAATTACATTAGCTCACGCTTTAGTTAAAAGAGCTGAAAACTTAAGACAAAATATGGAATTCAAATGAGCTAAAGCTGATATGAAATCACAAGTTACATTAGATTACACAGACAAAGACAATGTATTTGTAGACACAGTTTTATTAAGTATTCAACATTCTAAAAACTACAACGAACAAGAGTTTAAAAAATACATTAAAGAACAAATTATTTTACCTGTATTAAAAGAATACAACTTAGATGCACCTAAACACATTTTAATCAACCCAACAGGTCAATTTGTTATCGGTGGACCTATTGGTGACACAGGTCTTACAGGACGTAAAATAATAGTTGACACATATGGTGGTTCAGCAAGACACGGTGGAGGAGCATTTTCAGGAAAAGATTCAACTAAAGTCGATAGATCAGCAGCATATGCCGCTAGATGAATTGCTAAAAACATTGTTGCAGCTAATTTAGCAGACAGATGTGAAGTTCAAATTGCTTATGCAATCGGCGTTGCTAAACCAGTTTCAATTATGATTGAAACATTTGGTACATCTAAAAACATTCCAGACAGTGTAATTGCTGACTTTGTAACTCAATTATTTGATTTAACACCTAAAGGTATCATTGATGCTCTTGGTCTTAGAAAACCTATTTTCTTACAAACAGCATACTATGGACACTTTGGTAGAAACGATTTACACTTACCTTGAGAACAACTTAACAAAGTTGAAAAACTTAAACAATTAGCTACACAATGATTGGAAAATCAAAAATAATGGATCAAAAAGTATCTGAATATTCGTGTGGTGCAATTGTTTTCAAACAATTCAAAAAACAAATTAAAGTTTTATTAATCAAACAAATTAATGATGTTTGAAATTTTCCTAAAGGACATATGGAAAATAACGAAACAAAACTTGACACAGCGCATCGTGAAGTTTTTGAAGAAACATCAATTAAAGATATAACAATTTATGCAGACAAATTTTATGTTGACACATATTTTGTTAATCGAACAGGTAACTGAAAAGAAGTAACTTACTTCGTAGCAGATACTAAAACCACTTCTTGTCCTAAGAAACTGCTCTCAGAGGTCAAAAAAGTGCATTTTTACCCTATGAAAAGAGCTTTGAATATTCTTACATATAACAAGTCAAAAGCATTCTTAAAACATGCTTATAAACAGTATTTAAATATTACAAATAGCAAGATTAAATAGTCTTGTTATTTTTTATATCTTTAGTTAATTAATTAACTTAAAAAAGATATAAAAAATCAGCACTATTTGCATAGCACTGATTAATTGTGAACGAAATGTTTGTTATTGTGATTTGTGAAGCTTTCTATTTTTATATATAAAAATAGCAAGAAATTGATTTTTCCTGCTATTTGTTTGAAGCATATTCTCATAGTTGAGCATATAGATTTTTATTTTTTATAAGTTCATCGTGAGAACCTTGTTCAATGATTTGTCCATCATCTATAACAATTATTTTTGTAGCATTTTTAACTGTACTTAATCTGTGAGCTATGATAAATGATGTTTTGTTTTGAAGCAACTTATCGGTTGCTTTTTCTATTTGGAATTCTGTATGTGTATCAATATTAGATGTCGCTTCATCTAATATTAAAACTATTGGATTTTTATAGCTAGCTCTTGCTATAGAAATAAGTTGTTTTTGTCCTTGAGATAAATTAGAACTTGAATTAGTTAACATAGTTGAGTATTTATCATCTAATTTTTCTATATGTTCAAATAAATTAGTTGTTCTTGAAACATTAGATAGCATTTGTTCGTCATATAAATCAGAACCATATGTTATATTATTTTGAATTGTATCTGTAAATAATCTTGTTTCCTGAAGCACATAACCAATAGATTTTCTAAGAGAATATTTATCAATATTCTCAATAGGTATATTGTCATACAATATCACTCCATCAGTTACTTCATAAAATCTAGTTATTAAGTTCACTATTGTTGTTTTTCCGGCACCAGTTGGTCCAACAAATGCAATTTTATCTCCTGGATTAGCTACAAAACTAATATCTTTTAATGTGTATTTTTCATCATTTTCATTGTATTTAAAATATACATTTTTAAATTCAATTTTACCTTGTGCTTTTTGGTAAATGATTTGATTTCCTACTTGTGTTTTTCAAGCATAGAAACCATCTTTATCATTTAAATTAACTTCAGTGTATTTATCATTTTCATTAATTACTTTAACTAATTTGATAGTTCCTTGATTAATTTCGCTTTTTTGAGCTAATATATCGAAAACTCTTTTTGAACCAGCTAACGCAAGCATAAATGAGCTTACTGTTTGAGTCATTGCTGAAATTGGACCTGAGAAACTTTTAGCTGATTGAGAAAACGAAACAACAATACCGATTGTTAATCCCAGAGCAACTCCGTTACCTGATTGGTTTGTGATAACAACAATTGCTCCAATCATAATAACAAGAGCATAAGCAATGTTGCTTAAGTTCTTTGATAAAGGTCATATGATTGAAGAAATAAATTCAGATTTAAAACTGTTTTTAGTTAGTGTGTTATTAATATCGGAGAAATTCTTAACTACATTAGCACTTTGACCATACATTTTAATAGTTTTAAGTCCTAAAATAACTTCTTCTGCATAACCTGTTATTTGACCGTTATTTTTTTGTTTATTAATAAAGTACTTACTTGATTTTTTACTAATAATGTATGCACTAAGTGCTATTAGTATTGTTAAAGCAACCATTATCAAACTAAGTAATCAGTTAAGTACAAATAAGATTGTAAGTGATACAGTTAAAGTTATAAACGATTGAATAATTGTAATTATTGTTCTTGATAGAAACATTCTAAGTGTATCTATATCTGAAGTAAATCTAGATACTAGATTACCTTTAGATTTAGAATCAAAGTATTTAATAGGTAAAGTTTGTATATGTTCATACAAGCCCAAACGTAGATTGGTCATTGTTTTATAGGTAATAGATATCATTATTCTATTAGCTATAAAATCACAAATAATACTTGTTAAGAAAATAAGTGCAGATACACAAATAATTATGTAAAACTTATCTTCATTAAATGGATTTGTTCCTAACAATAATTTGTCAACTATTACATATCCTAAAAATAGTTGGTTATATATATTACCCATTGCACTAAATATAACTAAAGTAAAAGCTAAAAGCAATCATCCTTTATTATGTTTTCATAATAAAGAAACTAATTTCTTAAATGAATCTAACTTTTCTTCTTTAGTTAGTTTTAAATTAAGATTGTGATTAGGTGATTTAAATGATTGCATCGACCTCATCTAAACCTCCTGCATTTTGTTGTGATTGGTATAGTTCATTATAGTATTTACTATGTTTAAGTAAATACTCGTGATTACCTTGAATTTGGATTTTCCCATCTTGTAACAAGATAATATTGTCACAATCTTTGATTGAACTAATCTTTTGTGCAATGATAATTTTGGTGCAATTTTTTAGTTTTGACACAGCATTTTTCACGTGATTTTCAGTTTTAGAATCAAGCGCTGATGTTGAGTCATCTAAAATTAAGATTTTAGGTTGTTTAAGTAATGATTGAGCAATTGCTAATCTTTGTTTTTGACCACCAGAAAAGTTTCTTCCTCTTTGTTCTACTACGTGATCTAATTTATCTTCTAATCCATAGACATAGTCATAAATGTTTGCTTCTGATAATGCTTGATAAATTTGCTCATCAGTTGCATCAGGATTAGCAAAAAGCATATTTTCTCTAATAGTTCCTTTAAATAAAGTTGAATCTTGAAATACAACAGAAATTTGTTGTCTTAGATTATCTTTTTGAATCTTATTAATGTTAATCCCATCAATTAAAATAGCTCCATCTTTAACTGAATAAAATCTAGGAATTAAGTTAATAAGTGTAGTTTTTCCTGAACCAGTTTGTCCAATAATTCCAAATGAACTATTAGCTGGAATTCTAAGATTAATATTTTTAAGTGCTTGATGACTTGAATTTGCATATGCAAATGAAACATTCTTAAATTCAATGTCAGCAATTACATTGTGTTTGATTGCGTCTTTTGCATCTAATATAGTAGGAACATAATTTAAAATTTCTTTAATTCTTTTTGAAGCAGGAATTGACATTAAAATTTGACTTAAAACGTTCATAATTCCCATTAAAGAACCTGAAACCATTCAGATGTATGAACCAAATGCCATAATTGTTCCAATTTGAATTTTTTGCCCTAAATACAATTGTGTTCCAATTATTGCAAGTGTAATAAATGAGCTATAAATTATTCCATTAATTAATAAGCTGTTAAAAGTTAAGTACTTATTAACTTTAATATTAGTGTCTTTAAGTGTATTAGCTAAAGATGCAACTTTGTTGTATTCTGAGTTTTCAGTCACATATGATTTGATTGTTCTAATGCTGTTTAAGTTTTCTTGAATTTTTTGATTGTATAAATCATATTGTTTATACATTAGTTTGAATTTAGGGAAACTAATAAATCAGATTAAAACAAAGAAACTACATAATATTGGTAATGTTACTAAGAATATAGATGACAAAGTCAATGATAGTTTAAATGACATTGTAAGTGACAACAAGAAGATAATAGGTAACCTAATAAAAGTTCCGATTATGAACCTAAATGACATTTGAACATTATTCACATCTATATTCAGTCTATTTATGATTGAACCATTTGTAAAATGGTCAATATCTTCAAATGAAAATTCATTAACTTGTTTAATTATTGCGTTTCTGATGTTTTGAGCATATCTAGTGGATGCAATATTTGAAAAATATGCACCTAATATACCTGTTAGAAGCGCAATAAGAGCAAGAGCTATTAGAATAGCTCCTTTTTGTAGTACATAATTAATATCAGCAGTATTGTTTTGTAATGCATTAATTACATCTTTTGAAACATCAGGTAAAAATACCTGCATTAAAACTTCTACTAAAATTGTAAAAATAGACAAAAGACAATATATTCGAATGCCTTTTGTCAATTTTCAGAAAGTAATTTTTGGAATTGGTTTTTGCATATTATTTTTTGTTTACGCTTGAAACGTATTTTAAGTTGTGATTGTGTTCTCCAACTTCCATTACGTGTCCATCTCCAAAACATTTGCAAGCCATTTTGTCAAGTAAAGCAGGATCTGAGTGTTCCATAATTTCTTCAACTAAGTAACCATATTGTTTTTTAAATTCATTTGTTACATAGTATTTTGATTTTTTACCTTGTTTTGTTCTAGCTACCACTTTGTCTCTTCTTAAATCACCTAAGTGTTTTGAAACGTTAGCTTGTTTTTCCTTTAAAAGGTCAACTAAATCTAAAACGTCACATTCTTTTTCGTGACAAGTAAATAAGTGAATAATTAAATTTCTTTTAACGTCCTTAGACATAAATGTTAAAAATTTTTCGATTGTCATGATAAGTTCTCCTATCTATTAAAAGTCATCGTATTGTCCATCATAAATTCATTCTTCTGTTTTATCTTGCATCGTCGGATGAATTATATGAGATTTTTTCTTATTTAACACTTCTTCTGCTTGTTCAACTTTATCAAGTGTTATTTGTTCTTCTTTTGTAACAGCTCTTGGGTTGAATGATTCAAAATTTAATACAAAATTATCATCATCTTCATCGCTGTAATCTAGGTCATCTACTTGTGATTCTTGTGAATCTGTAGAAGTTTGTTGTTCTTTAGTACTGTCTGCAACAAATTCTTGTGTTATTTGTTCTTCTATATTTTCTGGTTTGATTTGGAAAATATCATCAAATGATGAATCAATTTCACTTTGGTTAATGAATGGTTCTTCTGTTGTTTGTTCTTCTTTAATTACTATTTCGTCTACAGCAACGGGTTCTTCATTAACTTCTTTATTTTGTATATCTTCTATTATTTGTTCAGTTTCAATATTATCATTTGAAACTTCATTGTTTTCAAATGTTCAGATTTCTTCATAAACATCTGAATCATTTTGAGTTTTTATTTTATTATCATTTTCTGAGTTTGATTTCTCAACTAATTGATCTTCTGAATCAATTTCTTCTTCAAGTGTGTCTTCGACTTCTTCAGGTTTATTTTGTTCTTGAATACTTTCTGAAGTTTTACTCTCCATAAATTCTTCTTCTTCTTCTTCTTCATCCTCATCAGATGAATCAAAGTTAAAGATTTTTTTCTCTACAACAGTCTCTGTTATAGGTTCAACTTTTTCATCTGAGAGAATTACAACTTGCTCTGCAGGTTGTTCTTCGGCTTCGATTATTTGTTCATCATTAATATTTAAATCAACTTCATCTACTTCTTCAGCAATTGGTTCAATTGTGATTTGTGCAGTTAAAATTTGATTTTGTACTTGTGGTTCTCTAGCAACTTCGTGTTCTGCAGTTTTGTTAATTGTGTAAGTATTTGTTACTTGACCTTTTGAAGTTGATTTAAACTCTTTTGTTTTTGCAGGCGTAAATCAACTATCGATTTGATTTTGAATTCAAATTCAGTTAATAGGTGTAACAACTTCCACATCATATGATTTAGATTTTAAGAATTTAACTGCATCATATAAAGACACGAAGTTTTCTTTTGAATTTGCATAGTACATTGTGTCAAATGAAATACATTTGAATGGTATTTTGTTGTATGTAACTACAATGTCTATATCTAATGAACCAACTATGTAATCTTTGAACACTTCAAAGTTTGGATCATATGCAATTGCACTTTTAATTCTGTTAAATACTAAGTTTTTAAATCAGTCGTCCTTGAGTTTAGTATTTGAAATTGAATAATGGTTTTGATCAAATGATTCTTTGATTTCAATTCTTCTTTGTTCTGATTCTTTTTCTAAGAATTGAAGTCAAGATTTGAACACTCTAATATCGTCAGATATTTCAGGTGTTAAAATGATATCTTCAGATTTGATTGTCTTAATGATAATCATTTTTTCTTTAGCACGTGAAATCGCTACATTAAGAGCATTTTTACCACCTGGACGTGAAACGTATGTAGACGATAATTTTGTGTTCTTATCGTAAGCAATTGTTGCAATAACTAAGTCAGCTTCGTCTCCTTGGATGTTTTCAATGTTTCTGATTAAAAGTTTCTTGCTGTGAATTGCTTTTTCAAGTAATGGATATTGATTGTAAATCAATTCTGTTATGTAATTACTTTGTTTAACGTTAAATGATAAAAGAATTATTTTCTTATATTTATCTATATTTTCTATTACTTTGTCTATAGCTAATTTAGCTTCAACGATGTTTTTGTTTTGGTCTCAAGAACCATCTACTTGGTAAACTTCAATCGGTTCATTATTTCAAGCGTTAGCAGCATCTAAAACGTTAAGTTTACTTTGGTAGAAAGTTTTTGATGAGAACCCCATAAGTTCAGCGTGATTTGAACGGTAATTCTTATCAAGCATAACATTATGAACTCCTAATGAAAGTGCATAATCTAGAACTGATTCAACTTTACCGAAAATCGAATCATCTGTAATACGTTGCACAAATCAAGAAGTCGGTTTCATTTGCTCTGTGTCACCAGCAAAGATTTTGATTTTTGCTAAATAAAGAATTGGAATGGCATTTTCAATGAAAATCTGACTTGATTCATCAAGGATTGCATAATCAAATTCTTCTTTAGATCAACCTGATAAATCTGTGTTAGGTGTAGCAACTACAATTGGGAATAATTGTTTAATCATTCCAGTGAATTTTTTAACAAATCTATAAGGTTCTAAGTTTTGAATTCTTACTGATTGAGCAAATTCTCTATATTCTTTTTTAAGTTTTTCGTCAAATTTATTAATTCTAGCCACTATTAAGTGAGCCACAAAGTCTCTGACTTCTTTTATACTCATTCTTTGTGGTCTAGGTTGAATGTTTTTGTAAGCCGTAATTAAATTATTAAGTTTTTTAAATGGACTGTGTTCTGAATTAATGTGCTCAAATCCAATTGTGTTTACAAATTTCATTAAATCACTTAATGAACCATTGAATGTAGGTAATTTTTCGTCAATTAAGTTACCTAATTCTTTTAGTCTTCTATATTCTTTTACAAAAGGTAAATATTTATATTTACTTAATTTAAGTAATTCTTTAGCTGTTTGACGGTTTGTTGGTTCAATTGGATATTTAACATCTTTTGGAAGCGATAATAGAAACTCGATGTCTGTTAAATGATCGAAATCTTGCTTTTGTGATGCAAAGTAGTAGTAAGTTAATAAAACATCTTTTGCAAGTGAATCATTTAGATATTCAGAAGCAGCATCTATAAAGTTAATTTCGCTTTCTGAAATAACATTCAAAGGATGGAATCCATTTGTTCCACTAAAGTTCTCAAGCATATCTAAGTATTTTTTAATAGGTTCATAGAATGATTTTCTGTTTGTATTCTTTGTATTTAATATAAATAAACAGAATGCAGATAAATCATCTAATCTATTTTTAATAACTTCAAGCGCTGCTCTCTTTTGTGACGCAACAATTGCTGTTTTCTTTCTTACTAAGATGTTAGCTAATATATTAACTATTGTTTGAGATTTACCTGTACCAGGTGGACCTCAAATAACAGTGTTTTGAAGCATCGAACTTACAATAGCCTTATCTTGAGATAAGTTTGAATCTGTTATCTTGATTAATCCTATGTTATCTCTATATGTATTATGCTCAACTGTAGCTTTATAAATGTTTTTATTAAACTCAACTTTGATGATGTTATCAATTTCATCTTTTTGAGCAATCTCTTTCATTCTGTTTCTAGCATACCCACCTCAAGGTTGGTAAATTCCTAAAACAGCACCTGGATGGAATTTAATGTTTTCATTAGTAATTTCTTCCTCAGGATTTGAGATTTTCTCAAAAGGATTTTTAAGTGAAACTGGTAAATCAAATAAATCGTTTCAATCTTCTTGTAACTTATTAATTAAAGTAGAAATCTTGTAGTCTTTAAATTCTGCGTCAATAGAAATCTTGAAATCATTATTGTTTAAGAAGAATACAAGTTTTTCATTAACTTTAATATCTCCATCTGATTTAATAATTGGTTTACCGTTTACAAAATCAATTGATGCTTGTTTTAAGAATAAAGGAGCATAAATGAATTTGTCATCTTTCTTAAGTGAAATAAATAGAAAACCTATATATAAAGGTCAAATATTTGTTTCATCAAGAATGTTAGTTACTTTGTCATCTAACAATTTTCATTGTGTGATTGACTTTTGTAACATTAACTGTAAGTCATTTAAAATCTTTTTCTTGTAGTATTCTCAATCTTGTTGTACGTTTTCTAAATTAACTTTAATTTTTAAATGATGCAATACATCAAGTTTGCTTTCTAAATATAAGACCAAGTTATCAGGTCCTGATATATTAGAAATTTTTTCAATCAAAGTAATTACATTATTGTCTAGCGCACTTATTTGAAATGTTTCATTGTTATAAAACGTATCTCAGTTTTTATCTCCTATAAGCGAATACAAGTCATAAAAATATTTATTTTGTATTTTAGTAAATATAGAAGAGTCAGTCTGCGAAATATCTAATAAGTTATCTAGAATAATCTTATATTTGTTTTGTTCTTTACTCATTTTGTAACCTCATTATTTTACTTGTTGTTCTAATTGTCTTAATGTTTCATTAGCATACTCACCAAGTGTTATAGATACTTTAGAACTAGATAATAAAATTCCACTTACACCTTTTAATTCTTTTAAAGCTTCTGTATCGACTTTGTTGTTTGATTTAACTGTTACAACTAGTCTACTTATTTTAACTTCAAAGTTATCAATATTTTCTTTAGCACCTAGAGCACTAACTAATTGTTCAATTTTGAAAGGAAGCTTGTTACTTTGGTAAATAGTATTCTTAGCTTTCTTTTCTTTGTTTCATTTAATTCATATGAAACCTAACGTAATAATAGTTAGAAAAATAATCTTTGTCATTTGTTTAGTCATAGTAATAATTATATTGTAAATATAATTATTATTAAATATTTTTTATATTATATATACATATACACGTGTGAAAATACTTTTAGCATAGTGTACAAGGCATTTTAGTCAAAAAATAAAACTAAATTATTACTAAAAATGCATATATTTTTATATATACATTTTATGTATATATAAGATTTTTTTACAATAAATTGCTATATAATTTACTTTATGGAAAAAATAGGTATTATCATTGATTCCTTTTCAGGAATCTCAAAAACCGAAGCAGAAGCTCTCGGATTTTATTATTTACCATTACAGATAGAAATTGATAAAAAAGTTTATCAAGATGGTATAGTTAACCCTCTTGAAGTTTTAGAACAGCTTGCTGCTGCAACTGATATTAAAACTTCATCACCAAAATTAGATATCCTTCAAAGCACAGTTAAAAAAGCTGCTGAGGAAAACCAAGAAGTTATTTATTTAGGTATCTCATCTAAATTATCTTCTACACCAAATCACGTTGCAGCTATGTCTAATGAATATAAAAACATTCATGTAGTTGATAATCACTTTGCAGGTGTTCAATTATTATATGCAGCTAAATATGCTAAAAAACTAAGTGAGCAAGGCTTAGAAGTTCAATCTATTATCAATCATCTTGCTAAAATAAATGAAAAATCACACACATTCTTACTCCCTATGAACTTAAAATATTTAATTTCAGGTGGTAGATTATCATCAGTTAAAAAGTTTATCGCTTCAAAAGTAAGTATTTACCCTGTCCTTTCATATGATAAAAATGACGCAGTTTCGTTTGTTTCATTCAAATTAACTTCGTCAGGTGCTATTAAAAAACTATTTGAAAAAGTAATGGAAGCAGTTGATAAACCAGAAGATTACGTTTTCACTTGAATGCACGGTATAGATGAAAAAGTTAATAAATTAGTTCAAGAACAAGCAGAAAAACACTCAATTAAACTTGTTAATGAACAACTTACTTCAAGTGTTATTTCAGTTCACACAGGTCCTGAAGCTTTTGCTATTATGATAACTCCAAAAGAAGGTTACGATGCCTAGACAAAAGAAAAATGCTAAAAAACCAGGTTACTCAACAATCAAATCAGAGAAAAAATATACTCAATTAGTTGATTTAGTAATCGAAGAGAATGTTAAAGATGAAACATCTGTTAAAAGATATAAGAAAAACAGACTAGCATATATACTAGCTATTTTCTCTTTAGTTCTATTAATT
Source organism: Mycoplasma sp. 4079 (assembly GCF_047785185.1). Taxonomy (NCBI): domain Bacteria; kingdom Bacillati; phylum Mycoplasmatota; class Mollicutes; order Mycoplasmatales; family Mycoplasmataceae; genus Mycoplasma; species Mycoplasma sp. 4079. Next base: position 15,058 of record NZ_JBLNNG010000009.1, read on the forward strand.
GCATTAGTAGCTGTCTTAATTACAGCTATTGCACTTAAATGAATATAATTACATAATCAAAAACATCTTAACGTAGTTGTTAAGATGTTTTTTAATCTAATTTTAGTGTTTTTGTGTTTAACTTGACTAAATTTGATTATTTAATCGATTGATTTGAATTACTTTTACATTTCTTAGATTGTCCATAACTTTATCGTGAATGATTTGTAGAATTTCTAATTCATTAAACTCACTAATTTTCTTATGTAGTACTTCGTGATTAATGTTGTATGAATTCTTAAACAAGATATCTTCTTTAATTTTAAATATTGTGTTTACATTAAGTTCATAATCAGTTAACCCATCTGCAGTATATAAAAGTACACCCATATCAGTGTCTAATTTGAATTTTTTGTGTTTAACCTCACAGAATAAGTATTCATTACCCACTTGTAAGATTGGCATAATTAATTTATCAGTCATTTTCGATTTTTTAAATAAGAAGTCGAATAAATCATCACTGATTTCGTGAACTTCAAATAAATCTATAAGTTTTTCTTTATTTTTCATTTTGTACCTCATTTATTTAGTAAATTTAGTCAAATTTGAACTTAAATTGAATAAAGCGCATTAAAAAATCACCATCTTATGATAGTGATCTGATAATTATTAAAGGATTAGTATCCTTCTTTAGAAGTTTTTCCTTCAACAATAGCGATTGAACGACTTGTTCCAAATCTTGTAGCTCCAGCTTCGTGCATTGCGATTAAATCATCAATGTTTGCAATTCCTCCAGCTGCTTTGATAAGTAATTTGTCTCCACAAACGCTTTTCATAATTTTAACATCTTCTAATGATGCACCACGGAAGCTTGTTCCTGTTGAAGTTTTGATGAATTCAGCACCTGATTTCATAACGATTTCAGTTGCTTTTCTGATTTCTTCTTCTGATAATAAAGCTGTTTCGATGATAACTTTAAGAACTTTATCTCCACAAGCTTCTTTAACTTTTTTGATGTCGTTAAGAACGTATTCGTAGTCTCCTTGTTTGAAACGTCCGATAGCCATAACCATATCAATCTCTGTAGCACCGTGTTCGATAGCTAATTTAGCTTCGTGTGCTTTAACTGCTGTAATGTTAGCTCCCAAAGGGAAACCAACAACTACAGTAACACCAATTCCTGTTCCTGCTAATCTTTCAGCTGCGTATTTTGCTCATCCTGAGTTAACACAAACTGTAGCAAAGTCATATTTAATAGCTTCGTCGATTAATTTATCAATATCTTTTTTTTGTGCTTCAGCTTTTAATAAAGTATGATCGATTAATTTGTTGTAATTCATTTTATCCTTTGTTTAAATTTAACTATTTAAATTAAGTGTTTAATGTAATTATTGTAATTTAGCAATAATAATTTTGTTTTCAACTTTTTCTTTATTGAATTTGTATCCTTGTTTAAGTTCGTTAACTAATTCAACATCAATTGGGTTTGATGAATATAATGTGAATAATACATCACCTTTTTTAACTTCTTCATTTGTTTTCTTGTTCAATGTAATTCCAGCTTCATTGTCAATGCTGTCTTCTTTTGTTTTTCTACCAGCACCTAATTTCATTGAAACAATACCAAATGTTAAAGCGTCAAAGATTTCTAAGTATCCTTCGTCTTCTGAAATAACTTCTAATTTGTATTTAGGATTTCAGAATGTAGGTGATTTAAGAGCTTCTACATCACCATGTTGTACTCTTACAAATTCATAGAATTTTTCAAGAGCTTTTCCGTTTTTAATAACTTCATCAACCATTTTAAGTGCTTCATCGTGTGATTTAGCAATTTTAGCTTGTTCTAAAATTGTTGCACAAGATGAGTAAACTAATTCATTGAAATCTTCAGGTCCTTTTCCTTCAAGAGTTCTAATAGCTTCAAGAACCTCGTTTTTGTTACCGATTTCACGACCAATTGGTCTTGACATATTTGTAATTTCAGCTCTTGTGTCTACATTAAGTTCTTTACCGATGCTAATCATTGTTTCTGCTAATGCAATAGCACTTTTTTCATTTTTCATAAAAGCACCATTTCCACATTTAACGTCAAGTAAGATAGCATTTGAACCTGTTGCTAATTTTTTAGACATAATAGATGAAGCAATAAGTGGAATAGATTCAACTGTTGCTGTAACATCTCTTAATGCATATAATTTTTTGTCAGCTGGAACAAGTGATGCAGATTGTCCAATAACTGCAATGCCGTGTTCTTTAACTTGATCGATAAATTCTTTTTCTGATAATTCAACTGTGAAACCTGGAATAGTTTCTAATTTATCGATAGTTCCACCTGTGTGCCCAAGTCCTCTACCACTCATTTTAGCAACTGGAGCCCCTAAAGCAGCAACGATTGGTCCTACTGCTAAAGTTGTTTTATCTCCAATTCCACCTGTTGAGTGTTTGTCAACTTTAATACCAGGAATAGCTGATAAGTTCATAACTTCACCAGAATGCATCATATATTTTGTCATTGTTGCAATTTCTCTTGAGTTCATTCCATTGAACATAACTGCCATTAAGAATGCACTCATTTGGTAATCTGGTGCTTCACCTCTAACGTATGAATTAATTAAAAATTCAATTTCTTCATTTGTTAGTTCATGATTTAAACGTTTTTTCTCAATAATATCTACTACACGCATATTATTTTGCTAATTCTAAAGCAATCTCCATCATTTTTGTAAATGCTGTTTGACGTTCTTCAGCTGATGTTTCTTCGTGTGTAATTAAGTTATCTGAAATTGTTAATAAACAAGCAGCTTCTTTTCCTGTAGCTTCAGCATTTGTGAATAATGCAAATGATTCCATTTCAACACAAACTGATTGTGTTTCTTCAATTCTTTGTTCAAGTGGAACAACTGAGTAGAATATGTCTGATGAATGCACTCTTCCTTCAGTAATTTTTGTTCCTTGTGAAGCAGCAATAGCTTTAATTTCTTCGTTTAATTTTGCTGAAGGTAATGAAATGTTTCCTTCTTTTCCTAAAGCAATTCTTCTAAATGCATCAGCGTCAGCAAAAGCTTCTGATGCTAAAACAACTTCGTAAAGTCCTAAGTCAGCTTTGTATGATCCAGCTGAACCAATTCTAATAATTCTATCTACATCATAAAATTTGAATAATTCGTATGAGTAAATCCCGATTGAAGGACATCCCATTCCACTAGCTGCTACAGTGATTGGTCTTCCTTTGTATGTACCTGTGTACATAAACATATTTCTAACTGTATTAACTAATTTGAACCCTTCATCTAAGTATGTTTCAGCAATAAATTTTGCTCTTAATGGGTCACCTGGCATAATAACTGTTTTAGCTATTTCACCTTTTTTAGCATGAATGTGTGGTGTCATAATTTCCTCCTAAATTTAATAATTTAAAAACATCAAAATATTAAGTATGATGTGGACTATTTTTAGTCAAAAATATTTTAACACTTAAAACAAAAAGTTAAAAGAATTATTAATAATGTATTATTAATAAGGAAAATAAAAAAGTTAGTCAAGCAGACTAACTAAAATATGCACAAAATAATTTCATATATAAATTCATTTATATGGAAGCAGTTATTATAAAAAGCAAACCAAAAACAAAACTTTGTCAAAAGTTCTATTTTTGAGTTTTTATAGACATTTTAACGTCTGATAGTTTCTCTAGTATCTAAATTATAAATTGTACTTGGTGTTCCTGTTCCTTCGCAGAAGTCAATAACATTTTGGATCATTGGGAATTGTGCTTTAGCTTCTTCTAAAGTTTTCGAAGCTGGTTGTCCTGATAAATTAGCACTTGTTAAATACATTGGACCATTTTTGATTAAGAACTCTTGAAACGCTTTGCAAGCTGGCATTCTGAAACCTTGATCATTTACAATAATTGTATTTGCTCCAGGTCATTTATGAATAGCAAATGCATTTGCTTCTTCATTTCATTGCGCAAATCCTTGAGCTTGTTCTAATGAACCTACAACAATTACCATCTTTTTATCTAAAGGTCTTTGTTTAAGTTCATAAAGTGCTTCTAATGTTTCAGGAGAAACAAAACTACCAAGTCCAGGTACAGTATCTGTAGATACTAGGAAAATATCTTTATATTTTGATCTTTCCATATTTTAATTTTACTCTTATAGAGTAAAATATATATACTAAATTAAATTTTTTGTAAATTTATTTAAAAAACTTTTAACCCTAAAAAATGGAGGTAAAAATGCCAGAATATCCTGAAGTGACTATAATCACAGAACAATTAAATAAAAAAATATTAAACAAAACTATCAAAAATGTACAAATTAATGTTTCTAAAATTATTAAAAATGTACCTTTAGATGAGTTTGTAAAATCAGTTACTGATAAGAAAATTATCCAAATTCAAAATTATGGTAAATTCATCACAATTTATTTAGATGACAATTCTAAAATGGTTATCCATTTAAGAATGTCAGGTATGTTTTATGTTGTAGAACAACAACATTTAGCTGACTTAAAGAAAATGGTAAATCATATAATTGTTGAATTTTATTTATCTGACAACTTATGTTTTGTTTTTGTTGATCCAAGAATGTTCGGATCAATTGAATACTTTGCAAACACTGATAAAAGAAGTGTTTATGAAATCAAAAAGTTAGCTAAGTTACCTAAAGATGTAGATGTTGATGCTTTATATGAAAAATTACAAAGAAAAAACATTTCAATTAAAGCTGCATTATTAGATCAACAACTTGTTTTAGGTATTGGTAATATTTATGCAGATGAATCTTTATTTGCATCTAAAATTTACCCAATGACTAAATGCAACAAACTAACAAAAGAACAACTTAAAGAACTTTTAAAAAATGTACAAATCATTATGGACGACAGTATCAAAGCAGGTGGTAGCACAGTTCACACTTATGCGTCAGTTAATGGTGTAGTTGGACATTATCAAAACTATTTAAGAGTTTATAGCAGAGCTAATAAACGTTGCTTAGTATGTAAAGAAGGAATTGTTCAAAAAGTTAAATTAGACTTTAAACCAAATGGGAGAGGAACATCATTCTGTCCTGTTTGTCAAAAAGAACAATAAGATGAATAAAAAAAGTTTATTAATAGTAATAGATATGCTTAACGGTTTTGCTAAAGAAGGAAAATTATCTTCAAGTAGAATAAATAACATTATTCCTACTATAGAAGATATGTTGCAAAACTATGAGCATAATATTTTCATATGCGACCATCACTCTGAAGATGATTTGGAAATGAAAACTTATCCAATTCATTGTTTAGCTAATGATAAAGAATCACAAATAGTTCCTGAATTGCAAGAATATGTTCAAAAAGTTTATTATAAAAATACTACAAATGGTTTTTACGATATTCCAATGAACTTATGAGATCAATACGATGAATTTGTGCTTGTAGGTTGTTGCACAGATATTTGTGTTATGCAACTTGCTTTAAGTTTAAAAGTTTACTTGAACAAAATAAATTCAGATAAAAAAGTCATAGTTTATTCAAATGCAACTAATACATATGATACTCTTGAACATAATGGAGACAAATTCCACAACTTTGCTCTAGACATAATGAAAAACGCAGGAATTAAAATTAGAGTATGAGAGTAGTTGATTTACACGGTTTATTAGCTGAAGAGGCTCTAATTGTAATTACAAACAATTTGTTTGATTATAAAACTGGTAAAGTTGATCAAATTATGTTCATCACAGGTAAAGGTACTGGTATTTTAAAAACTACATTAGAAAACTACTTAAATTCTAATAAAATTAGATACTCTATTTTTAATGACGATGGAGCTTATTTAATAAATAGATTCAATGAACCGTATTCAACATATGACTATGATTCATATGAAGACGATGAAGAATTTTCAATGTCACCATTAGATGTAGATAATTTATTTAATAACTTCAAGAATGAAGAAGAATAAGAACAAATTGCTTTAAATTTAGATTTATCAGGATTATCAAAATCTAAATAAAGCAAGAAAAACACCTTTAATAACCGACCACTAGCCAAAGACTTTTAAGTCTATGTGCTAGTGGTTTTTGTATTTTGTAGCTTAAAAATATTAAATTTAGCAAATCAGGAACAAAAGGTATAATTATTTAACTTATTTATAAGTTAAATTACATAAGAAAGGAGAAAAAAATGGAAAACTTAACACAAACTGATTTAAAACTTGGTTTAAGTTCTGAGGAAGCACTTAAAAGAAATCAACAATTCGGTTTAAACACAATTGAAACTAAAAAGAAAAAGAACATCTTTTTAATTTTCTTAAATCAATTTAAAGATTTTATGATCATCATTCTTTTAATTGCTGCTGCATTTAGTTTTGGTGTTACTATTTGAGAACACGTTGATGGTAGATTAAAAACACCTAGTGAAATCGTTATTGCATATATTGAACCATTTATCATTTTAGTAGTTGTAGCACTTAATTCTATGCTTGGAACTTATCAGGAAATCAAGAGTGATCAAGCTGTAGCTGCATTAGCTAAATCTAATGAGCTTATGGCTAAAGTTATAAGAGATGGAAAAACAGTTGTTATTCCATCATCACAAGTTACAATTGGTGATTTAATTGTGGTTGAAGCTGGAGATTACATCTCTGCTGATGCTGAATTAGTTGAATCTTACTCACTTAGTGTAGTTGAATCATCATTAACTGGTGAATCACTTGCTGTAGATAAAAAAGTTGGAACTATTGAAAACATTGAATCTTTACAATTAGGTGACAGATACAATCAAATTTACTCAAGTACATACGTTGTAAATGGTAGAGCAATTGCACTTGTAAAAGCAATTGGTGCTAACACAGAAATCGGAAAGATTAACTCATCTATCCAAGAACAAGAAGTTCAACTTTCGCCATTACAAATTAAATTAAACAAATTAAGTAAAATCTTCGGAATTGCTGGGGTTGTATTATTGTTCTTAACAACAATCTTACAAATTGTTTTAACAAACACAATTTCAAACACTTGAAATGAACCTCAAGTGTACTCAAACGCTGTTGTCATTGGTATTTCACTTGCAGTAGCTGCAATTCCTGAAGGGTTAATTACTTTCACAACAGTTCTTTTAGCAATAGGTGTTTCAAGAATGACAAAACAAAATGCAATTATCAAAGCATTCCCTGTTGTTGAAACATTAGGTTCTACATCAATTATTTGTTCAGATAAAACAGGAACACTAACTGAAAACAAAATGACAGTTGTTAAATTCTTTGAAGCAGCTGACCCAAATAATAAAAACTTAGCTAAATCGCAAACATTAGCATCATTTGTTGCTTGTTGTGATGCAGAAGTTACAAAACTTGAAAATAGTTACAACGAAGTCGGAGACCCTACTGAAACAGCTATCTTAAGATTTGGAATTGAAAATAACAATTCAAAAGATAGTTTCTATTCTAGATACAAAAAGATTTCTTCACTTCCATTTGATAGTGACAGAAAAACAATGTCAGTATTAATCGAAACACCTGAAGGTGGTAGAGTAATGATTACAAAAGGTGCTCCTGATGTAATCTTATCTAAATCAAAAAACAAAGCTGATGAATATTCACACATTAATGAACAATGATCAAACGATTCAATCAGAGTTATTGCTGTTGGATACAAAAAAATGAAACCTGATACAACTTCAATTAGTGTTGAAGATGAAAATGATTTAGTATTCTTAGGATTAATCGGAATGATTGATCCACCTAGAGCTTCAGTTAAAGCTTCAATCGAAGAAGCTACTGCAGCTGGAATTAAAACAGTTATGATTACAGGTGATCACTTGACAACTGCTGTTTCAATCGCAAAAAGCTTATCAATTTTCAAAGATGGAGATATTGCAATTGATGGAAAACAATTAGCAGAAATGAGTGATGAACAATTATTAGAACAAGTTAAAAACATTTCTGTATATGCTCGTGTAAATCCATCTGACAAATTACGTATTGTTAAAGCTTGACAAGCACACAATCAAGTTGTTGCTATGACAGGAGACGGTGTTAATGATGCTCCTGCTCTTAAAGCAGCCGACGTCGGTTGTGCAATGGGAATTACAGGAACAGATGTTTCTAAACAAGCTGCTGATGTTATTTTAACTGATGACAACTTTAACACGATTGTGCACGCTGTAAAAAGTGGTAGAGAAACATTCGACAGAATTAAAACCGTTATCTTAAACTTACTTATTTCTTCATTAACAGAAATTATTGTTATGTTATTTGGTTTATTCATCTTTAGATTTATCTTTAAAGATGCAATCAATACAGCTGAATTTATTGTTCTTACAGCTGCACAATTATTATGAATTAACCTTCTTACACACGGACTTCCTGCTATTGCTCTTGGAATGGTACCAAATGAAGAAGATGTTATGAAACGTAAACCATTTAATAAAAATGATAGTATCTTCGCAAATGGAATGGGTATTAGTTTAATTATCCAAAGTTCAATCTTAGGATTTGTATCATTACTTTCATACTTATTTGTTGGGTTATATGCTCAATCACAAGGTATTAAAGGTGAATGATTTGTAAAACTTACATCTTCTGCTACATTCATTACATTAGGTATTGGTTCAAGTATTAACTCACTTAACTTAATGTCTTCAAAAAGCATTTTTGTAACAAACATTAAAAAATACTACCTAGTTTACTTAGCTTCAGCATTCAGCTTTATCTGCGTTGTTGCTTCAGCATTCATTCCTGGACTTGCTTCAGTGTTTGGAAATGTTGATATTGTTGAGTTTGTAAATGATGCAAAATTAATCGCTTTAAAAACATCATACTCAGTTGTTTACTGATTAATTCCATTATTACTTGGATTTGTGCTTACAGTTTCATTTGAATTCTACAAACTTTACAAATTTATTAAATTTAACCCTAACAATCACATCAAAGCTAAATTAGCAAAGAAAAACTAATTACCTTACAAATCATATAAACAGTTAAATTAATCAGTTTGACTGTTTTTTTTACAATTTTTGCATAATTTTGCACATTAGAGTATATAAAAACAGTACCATGTGAGTGGTACTGAATTTTATTTAAATTAAATCATTATTTGTTTTTGTTTTTTCTTCTAGCAGCAGTCGCAATGAAAATACCACTTAAGAAGGCAATTAATGAACCAGCAACAACGTATGGTCATACTAAGCGTGGAACTCTGTTAACTAATGATTTTTTAACAGCAGTTACTAAAACATTAAGGTCTTTGATTTTTGAAACATCAAGAGCTAATTGTTTCATATTTTTAACATCATCTGATTTTATGTCGCTTCTGTCTTTAAGTTGAATGTTGAAGTAATCGTATGTTGTTAATAATTTTTTAAACTCATTTAAGTTAGCTAAATCTAATTGTTTAGCTGTTTTATTAAATTTGTATTCTGAAACTTTTGATGTTAAGTAGTCAACTAAGTTAAGTAAGTTTTGAGCTTTAGCAACTGCTTTTTCTCCAGATTCTTCTTTGTATGATTTTGAATTGAACATAGCAATTTTATTTTCAATTTGTTTTCTTAAAGCATTTGCTTTTTCAGTTCCATATGTACTTGCTAAGTATTGGTTTGTTAAGCTTTCTAACTCAGATACTTGTGCATCATAGTTAGCTTTGTTTAAAGCTTTAGCATCTTCAATAGCTTTTTGTAGTTCTTCAATTGATTTAGCAGATTTAATAGCTTCAGAAGCTTTGAATTTTTCTGAATCATATGGATATGGTTCATCTGATAAGAATGATAAGTCGTTAAGTGATTTAACTGCTTCATTCTTTGTATCATTGAATTTTGTTCTTCCTTCAAGAGCATCAGTTTCAGGATTTGTAGTTGTTACAGTTTCAGTTGTTGCACTTACTGTTGTAAGTAAAGCAATTGGAGCTACAACTCCTGCGCTTAAAGGTAAAAGAATTCATTTTTTCTTGTTTTTTAAATTCATAAAATTTCCTTTTTCAATAAATACTTAAGGAAGCTAAAAATATTAATTTTTAAGCTAGAAAAGCACTTATTTTATTCTTTTCTTTTTTATAAGCCAAATATTCATATTAATTATACTTATAAATATCATAAAAATCAACTTTGAAGCATCTTTTTTTTTTTTTTTGCAAAAATGCAATTTTTTACATATTTTACCTTAAAGTTTCACATTTATGAAATTTTTATATTTTTAAAAAATACAAAAAATCAGCACTATTTTTATCAAGTACCGATTGATTTTGTTTGTTTATTAAACGTTAGTTAATTTCTTATTTCTTTCTACCAAATACAAAGATTAACATACCAATTAATCAAGTTACAGCTGAAGCAGCTACAAAGTATGGTCAGATTAAGATTGGTGATGCTTCTTTTAATGATTTTGTAATCGCTGTTGTAAGCACATTTAAGTTGTTAATCTTTGCAATATTAGAAATAATTTGTTTTAAGTTTTTAACATCATCAGCTTTAATTTGTGATTTATCTTTTGTAGCAATTTTAAAGTAATTATTATCATTTAAAGCTTTTGAGAACTCGTCAATGTTGCTTAATGATGAAGCTTCTGATGATGTGTTAAATTTAGGTTTAGATACATCTGTTGTGATGTAATCAACTAAACTAAGCAAGTTTTTAGATTTAGTAATAGCTTCTGCACCATTTGTGTCTTCAAATGATTTAGCAGCAAAGTTTGCTAATGCTTCTTCGATTTTTTCTCTTAATTTATTTGATTTAGCTGTCCCATATGTACTTTGTAAGTATTCATTAGTTAAGTTATCTAATTCACTTACTTTTGCATCATAGTTAGCTTTGTTTAAAGCTTTAGCATCTGAAATTGCTTTATCTAATGATTCAGCATCTGTAGCGTTTTTAATAGCTTCAGAAGCTTTGAATTTTTCAGATGTTGAATATGGTTCATCTGATATGTATGAAAGTTTAGCAAGTTCTTTAAGAGCTTCTTCTTTAGCAGCATCTAAGCTTGCACTTCCATCAAGAGCAGCAGTTGCATTGTTTAATTTATTTGTTAAATCAACAATGTTATCTACTGGATCATTAAAGTTAGTAATATCTTTAATTACTTCTACATTAGCTTTAGCTGCATCAAAGTTAGCTTTTGGTTGTTCTGAAGCTTCTGTGTAAGCAATTGTTTTTTGTGCTTTAGAAGCTTTCTCTAGAGCTTCTTTAGCATTATTCATTAAAGTAGCATTGTTTACAATGTTATTTACATCTACAATAGCTTCTTTAGCATTAATATCAGCTTTAGCAGCATCTTTTTGTGTTTCTGATAAGTAACTTAACTTATCGATAGCAGCAATAGCATCTGCTTTAGCTTTTGCTAAGTTTGCATCTCCGTTTAATGCTTTGTGAGCATCTTTAAGAGTTTGCACTTTATCTTGTAAGTTTTCTACAGCGTTCTCAAAGACTTCTTTGCTTTCTAATGAATTTAAATTATCTAATGCTGTAGTTAATGCATTTTGTTTATCTGCATCAGCTTCTTTGAATTGAACTTTTTCTTTAACTGGGACAATATCTTTAATTGTTACTAGAGCAGCATCAACTGCTGTTGTATTTGAAACAATGTTATTTACATTGTTAATTGTGTTTTGTTCTTCAACTTTAGCTTTAGCAGCATCTTTTTGTGTTTCTGAGATGTTTTGTAATGCATCAATAGTTTTCTTAGCTTCTTTTTTATGCTTGTCTAATTCAGTTAAGAAACCACTTAAAGTAATAGTTTTAGATTGTTCTGATTCAATATCAGTTAAGTTTTCTTTAGTTGAAGCAATTTTATATTTAAAGGTAATTGAACCATTAGCATCATCAGCGCTTAACTCACTAATTTTTAAATTAACTTGATTAATCGCTTCATTATCTAAGTTCATATCAAAATATGTACTTAAATTATTTAATACTTCATCTTTATTAGCTAATAATTCTGAAGGTAAAATTTCAGCTTGATTATCTAATTTATATTCAACATGAGCTTGAATTGTATCATCAGCTAATAAATTATTAATTCTTTCTTGTTCAGTTAAAAATCCGTTAATAGTGAATTTTTTATCATCAACATGAATGTCATTTAAACCATCTCTTGTTGAATAAATGCTATAAGTACCACTTAAAGTACCATTTCTTTCATCACGAGTTTTATTACTAATTGTAATATTTGTAGTTTTAGCATCGTTTTGACTTAAATTACTGATAGTAATTGCAGTATTTGAAGCTTGTTTTTGATTTTTATCACTAACACTATTATTAAAATCAAAAACTAAACCTTCTAATCTTTGTAATTCAGTTTTAAAACCGCTTAATTTATTAGTATTATCACTTCTTGTTTCATTAACAACAATTTCTGCACCTTCTAAACCTGGTTTAGTTGATTGCAAGGTATAAGTTACTTTGATATATCCTTCACGATCATCACGTTCAGTAATAGTTAATGAATTTTCTTTAACTTTAATGTGATTTTGTTTTAAAGTTTCATCATTGTTTAATTTAACAATTACTTTTGAATCAATTACATCTTTTTCATTATAAAGCGGTAAGTATTGATCACGATTTGTAAAATCAAGCACAATTTGTGGTAAGAAGTTTTCAATTCTTCTTTTCTCTTCTTCAATATTAGTTAAGAAGCCATCAAAATTAACAGAAGTTGATTCTTTAGAAATTACTTGTTGTTCATTGAATGTATCTTTTCAATTGCTTACTAATTTTTTCAAATCATTTTGATCAGTATTTACTTGTCTATTTGAAATTAATTTGTATTTAACTCCAATTTGACCTGTATTATCATTAGCATCTGTTAGAAGTAAATCAGAGCTATAATCGTTTGTGTTGTCAGCATTTTCTTTAATTGAAGCACTAAAATCATCTTTATTTAAAGTTGAAGCTTTTTTATTTTCTTTATTAACAGTGCTATTTAATGAAATATTATATGGATTAGTGTCAACTAATTTATTTAATCTTTGTAATTCTGTTTCAAATCCACTAATAATAATTTCTTTAGTGTCAGAAACTACAGAATCAAAGTCTGGTTTAGTTGATTTAATTTGGAAACTTAAACGAATTTCACCAGTTAAATCATTGTAACCAACAATTTTTTGATTAATGAATTCATAATTATCTTTATTTAATGTATCTCAAGTTCAATTAGTGGTTGCATCTGTTAAACTTGAAGCTTGTTCATTTGCTTTATTTGGATAATCAATACGATAAACAACACCATTTTCAACTTTGTCACTAAAATCAAGAGAATTTAATCTTTCTTTTTCAATTTGCTCTAAAGTTTTAAAGCCACTTAAAGTACCTGATTTTTTATATTGGTCGCTTGATGTTACATTATTCAAGTTTTGTGAATTTACCACACCTCTATTAGAAATAATTTGTCAAGTATAACTAATTTCACCTGTGTTATCATTAGCTGATTTATCTACTACTTTTAAGTTATAGCTTGTATCTTGATTAGTTGCTAATTTATTTAAAATTAAGTCTTTTAATAATTTTGATGCCTTTAATTTATTATATTTGTCGCTTGCAAGATTTTTAATTCCAGCTTTAATTGCTAAGTTTTGCATAATTTCATCAAGACGCATTTGCTCAGTCTTAAAGCCTTTAATTTGTGCGTATTTATTTTCTGAAGTTACATCTTGATAAATTTCATCGCTTTTTTCAGAAACTAAATGGTATTGGATTCTAATAGAACCTTCAATTTCATTTCTTGCATCAATATTATCAATTACAACTCTAGCTTCTGGATTAGTTTCTTTAATAGTTTTAATTACTTTTTTAATAACTGCATCTGAAGGTAAGGTTGCATTTTTATCTTCATAATCTAATACAACAGTTAAATTATTTAAACGTGTTTTTTCTGCATCGCGATCTATTTTATCTTGCTCTTCCTTAGTTCTAAAACCATCAATTACTGAGTTTTTATTATTACTTTCAGGAGCAACAAAATTATGAATTTCTCAATTTGAAATTAATTCATTTTGTGTTTTAGTTGAAATTAATTTGAGATTTAAAGTATTTTCTCCAGCTTGATTATTTGGAGTAATTGAATTAATTTCTATATTAGCTTTGTTAGTAGTTTTTTTAGCTTCATCATAAGCATAATTATTTTTATCATTAGCTGGCGCAACTGAAGGTAATTGATCCTTTTTAGTTCCATCAAAACTAATATCTTCTTTACTTAAAGTATTTAAAAGTTCATTTAATCTTTGGCTTTCAGTTTTAAAGCCACTAAGAATTATTTCTTTGGTATCAGATTCAATATTGCTTTGATTACTTTTTAGTTTATATGAAAGTTTAATTTCACCAGTAATGTCATTGTAACCAATAATTTTTTTATCAATTACACTAATGTTAGAATCTTTAGCACTTAAAGTAATTTCATCGGCATTATATTCAGAAGCTAATTTATTTTTAGTTACATTTATTTCTAAATCATCAATTCCTTTAGCTTTTAAATTTTCTTTTTCTCTTTCATTTTCTTTTTCTCTTTCACCATCAGTTTGAAAAAGACTTAAAGAATAAGTTCTTGACTGAGAAACAATTTCATTATTCGGAATATCTGTTCGAGTAGATAAGAGATGATATTTGAAAGTAACTGTACCGTGTTGACTATCTCTTGCAGTAATTTCATCAATTATTAATTTAACTTTATTATTTGGTCCTGCTAAATAACCTGATAATTGTGCTAATTCAACTTCATCTACAGTAGTTTTGTTTTGTGGTTTATCACCATTAAATTCAAATTTTTTAGATCTATTTGTCAATAAATCATTTAATCTTTCCTCTTCAGTCATATAACCATTAATAGTTATAGTTTTAAGATCTGAAGTAAGAACTTTACCGTTTTTATTACTTTGAACCACAAAATTAGCTACTAATGTTCCAGTTCTATCATCTCAAGATTTAATTGATTTAACCACAATGGTTTCATTTGAATGATCAACATTATCATTAGCATCAAAAGCAATATTAACTTCTGATGATTTATTTACAAATTCTGATGCTTGAGTAAGGGGATCAGGAGTTCCTAAAAAATTACTTGCATTATAGCTATTAATAGTTTTTTGCTCTTTTTCTTCGCTGGTCATAAATCCAGTTATTTTAGTAGTTAAATTTTTGCTTGAAACAACTTTTTGATTATCTAAATTGTCTTTGGTTGATTCTAGTTTATAAGTTACAATTATTCCTCTTGGATCATTTGGATCAGGTTCAATTTTATCGATAATTACTTTAGCATTATTAGTTGGAGTAATAGAAGTTGTGAAATTATCCTTGTTTAAATCACTAACAGCAAAAGATTCTTTATCTGCGCCATTAAAATCAACAGTTTTTGTAACAGCTTCATCTTGAACTAATTGATCCAATCTTTCTTGTTCAGTTAAAGTACTTAAGGCATTATCATTATTTAAAGCATAAGTTTCACTTGATTGAACACTTTCAAGATTTTCTTTAGTTGATTGATATTTGTAACTTAATTCTAATTTACCTGTTACTTCATTTGGATTTGAAATAACTAAGTCAACTGGTTTAGCATCTTGTGGAATAGTATCATTATTAAATTCAATTTCATCATTTGAAATTTCGCTTGCTGTATCAGTTGTTTTTATATTATCTTTAACTTTGGCAGTTGCAGTACTTAAATCATTTAATCTTGCAACTTCAGTTTCATAACGATCTTGTCCATTTAAAGCATCAATTGCGCCTTTAATTTTTTTGTTTAAAGCATCAATTGTTTCTTTATTCATCAAATCAGAATTGTTTTCAGTATTTAAAGCAGTTACTAAATCTTCTGCTTCTTTAATCGCACCACTTTTTACATTGTTATTTTTAGTTGGGTTACCATCATAAGCAGCTCTTAAATCATTAGTGGTATAAGTGTAATCATTGCTTGAAGTAACTTTTTCTTGATTAGAAATATAGTCTTTTAAAGTCTTCATTGAAGAATCCAAAGCTTTATTGGTTGTATCTTGATTGTTAACATCTTCAATAGTATTTTGACTATTAATTAATTCAATTGCTTTTTCTTTTTGTTTTTGTGTTAAATATGAATATTCTGAATTAATTTTTCTAATTGCTTCATCTTTAGCAGCTTTTAATCTCTCATCACCATTTAAAGCAGCAACTGCATTATTGAGTGCTGTAGTTTTTTCTTTTACTTGTTCTAATGTTAAATTAGGCCCACTTGTTTTATTAATTTCATTTTCTTTAGCAGTAATTAAATTTTCTAAAGTATTTTGATTATCAGCTTGAGTATAATCAGTAGTTGTTCTAATTGATTCTATATTAGCTGGACTTTGACTATAACTTTTCATAGCATCGTCAAGTTTTTTATTTTCAGCATCTTGATTATTAACAGCGTTTACTGTTGTTAATGCGTCAATTTTATTAATTGCATCTTCTTTTTGCGCATTATTTAAATATGTATAAGTAGCATTTAATTTATTTTTTGCTTGTTTTTTAGCTTCTGCTAGATTTTCATCACCATTTAAATCTTCTTTTGCTTGTTTTAAAGCTGCAATTTTTTGATTAATTTGTTCGATTGTTAAATTATCAGTCGAACTTGTTAAATCAGTGTTTCTTTGATCTAAAGCATTATCAAAAGCAGTTTTTTTATCACTATCTGCTTCAGTATAATCAGTGCTTTTCTTAATTGTTGCTACATTGGTTGCGTCACTGTTAGCATCATCCTTGAATGTATTTTTATAATCATTCATTTTTTGATTTACTGTTTCTGCTTCAGTTAAAATTGCATTTGATTTTGTAGCGTCATCAATATTTTGATCATTAATTTTATTTTTAAAATATTCTTTTTGTGCTGGATTTAAACTATCTAAATTATCTATTTTAGCCTTTGTGATTGTTTTAAGTAGAGGAAAATCATATGGATTGATATTTTCATCCATACTTTCAGAATTAATTAAAGTTTTATATGCATCTTTTTCTGTGTTTTCTAAAGAAGTTTGATCAATTAAATTATTAGCATTTTCTTTCATTTTGCTAAAAATTTGTTTTTCAATTTGTTTAATTTTTGCACTTTTAGCTTGTTCGTCCAAATTTGAATCATTATAAACGTTTTTAATTTGTTCACGATAAGGATCTTTTTGTTGTTCGTCAGTTCATAAACTAAATTTATTTATAATTTCTTCTACATTTGAATCTGCTTCAATTGAATTTTTGATCTCGTCTCCAATAGTTTGCAACTCAGCATAATTATCTGCATTATCACCCAAACTATCGATCCTTTCAGTATAGTGTTTTTTTTGCTCATCAGATAATGAAGAATCTGAAAGTATTTTTTGTAATTCTGCAACTTTTTCTCTATATTTTAATAAACCTTCTAATTTATCTTCAGCAACTATATAAGTACTTAGACCTGTCGCTAACTCATGATTAGTAGTAGTTAAATTTAATATTTTTCGTTTCTTCCTGTCTCAACCTGTACTACTAATTGTTCCATTAATAGCTGTGTTCAATTCATTTAATTTTTTTTGTAATTCTTGCAATTGAGTTGTTAATTTTTCTTTTTCATTATCAAAATCAGTTTTTTCAGGTTCATCAGGTTCAAATTTATAATCAAAAGAAGCTTTTTTTGCTTGATAAGTAGCTAATTTGGTTCTAATTTCAGCAATTTTGTTATTTATTCCAATTAATCCATTATCCCCTAATAATTCCAAAGCTTCGCCATGGTTTCCACCCTTAGCTTTTTCATCAGCATTTAAGTTTTGACTATTTTTTAATCAATTCAATAATGTATTACTTAAATCCTGTGGAATATTTCTATTTAAATTATTTGAATCATTTGGATCTACAGTTGCATTTTTTAAAATAGTTACAAAATTATCATAATATGCTCGTGGAGCATTATAAACTTCTTTTTTTAATTCTACTTGAAGTTCGTCTAAAATAAACTTTTCAAATTCTTGAAAAGTATTAAATCTTCCTCGATATTCACTAAGTGTTTTAAAAGTTGTTAAATCTTTTATTTTTTGATCAAATACTTCAATTGCATTTTCAGCTGCATGATCCTCATCAGTAATGGCTTCGTTAGGCATAAATCTTCATTCAAGTGAACCTTTTTTGTTTTCGTTGTAATTATCGAAATATAAACCAGGTCTATTTCAAAATCAATTTTTAATTTCTTTAATTCACTCATTTTTAGAGTTCTCATCATTAATTTGGTTAAAACTTGATAATTGAATAAAAAAATCATAAACTGATTGCAATTGATTTTCATCAATTGCAAAATCTATTATTTTTCTCCTATTCTCTCTTGAATTTTTGTATCCAGATGGAACATGCAAATTATTTATAGTGGTAGTAGAATCAGCAAGCTTTTCTTGTGATTCGATAAAAGTTTTCAAGTCTTCGGCTGCCATTCTTTGAAACTCATTTCAATTTTCTTGATTGGCAGCAGTAATAGCTGAAACTGAAACTAATGATGATGCTATTATTGCACCAAAAGAAAGAAAAATTTTTCTACTTTTCTTCATTTTAATAACACACCTTTCCTATATATATATATATATATATATATATATTATATACCTGTGGAAGAAATGTGAAAAAATTAAAACTTTTTTGAAAATTGCATTAATTTCAGGTATGACATTAATTC